>CANQLK010000048.1 GCA_947624665.1 Candidatus Gastranaerophilales bacterium | reverse complement strand
CCACACTCGCTAAAATAGAAGCATTTTTGAGGTTAAGATGATTGTACTTGATGCGGGAACTACATGGTCTAAAATAGTTGAAAGCGATAATGAGTGTAAGATGAAAAATTATTCATCTTTTTTAATTAAATCCGAAAACGGATGCAATTATTACGTTATTCCTTCAAGCCGCTTAAAAGATATCGATTTTAAATTTGATAAAGCGACGGGACACATGTCAAAATCAATGCTTAATTTTGAAAAAGACTACGAGAATGAAGTTATAGCATTAATTGAAGGATTCAGAAAAAAAGTAAATACAGATGGACTTATACTTGATATGGGAAGCAGAGATTCAAAGTGGGCATTGTATAAAAACGGTAAATTCAAAGATTTGGATTGGAACAATTCCTGTTCAAGCTCAACGGGAGCAACTGTTGAAATGCTTTTAAAATTTTACGGCATTAATGCAAAGGATTTAAAGTTTAATAAAGAAAAATACGTTATAACCTGCGGAATTTTCGGTCTGGAAAAAATAATGGATGATATAGCAAAA
This sequence comes from Candidatus Gastranaerophilales bacterium, assembly GCA_947624665.1. Taxonomy (GTDB): domain Bacteria; phylum Cyanobacteriota; class Vampirovibrionia; order Gastranaerophilales; family Gastranaerophilaceae; genus Avigastranaerophilus. Next base: position 10,815 of record CANQLK010000048.1, on the reverse strand, counting down.
GGCGGTGAAGCAAAAAATGCAATCTCAAAATTCATTCACGGTATTGCCTTTAATGCTTGGAATTTCGCTAAAAAACCGGATAAAATATATCTTTCGGGAGGTTTCTGCGAAAATGATTGTTTTATAATGTCATTATCCGATTATTGCGAAGTTATTCCGATGGGCAGATTTTTGCTTTGTGAAGGATTAATTCGGGAAAAAAGCTGATAAAAAATTGCAATTTTGCTTAAAGCGATTTCCATATATTCTCTAATAAATTGTTCCAATCTGGTTGATTATCAATAAAATCGGTTTTCTGTTCTTTAATTATTTGTGAATCTGCACTTCTTAATAACTTTGAAGTAATATCGGTTCCGTATTTTCTGTCAAATTCAGTTCCGAATAAAACCATCGTTGGAATTTTAACATTTGCATTATCGGATAAAATGTTTTTCATATATTTGCCTTGTTTTGTTAAGAAAGTTGAGATATCTTCTTTCTCTTTATTTGTCAGCTCTTTGCATTTTCTAAATAATTCATCGCAGATATTATTTTGTTCTTCCTGACTTAAATGTTTTTTGTAATTATTATAGTCATTCATAACTTGCTTTTGATTTAGGGAGTATTCTTCAGGATTTTTTACGGATTTTTTTACTAAATCCGTAAAAGCTTTTCTATCCCTAATTATAGAAGGTATATTTTCGGAATTTTGGTTTTTATCGGAAACAATATTATTTAAAATAGCTAATAATTGTGAGTTTATAATACATCTGTATTCGGGATTTGAGTTCATTAAATCTTTTATTTTATTTAAAACGCAATTTCCTTGATTTCCCATTACTAACTGCTTAAATTCGGGAGTTATATCTCCTTCTATAATTTTTAATTCGTTTTCATCAAAACTGTTTTTTATTAAAAGTTTAACTGCTTCATTTATTGAATTTTCATCATTAATAAAAAAAGGTTTAATTTTTTCCGAGAGTAATTTTCTTAGAATTTCTTTTGCTTTTGAATATGGTTTGTTATAGCCGATTCTGAGTTTCTGTATCAATTTTTTTGCGGTATCTTTTTTGGTTAAGACATCATTTATATATTTTTTAAATTCATCATTACCTGCTGCTTCTTTTGTTTCATAGGTATTTTCCGCATTCTGAACCGCAAAACTGAATTGTTTTTTATATTCTGGATATTTACTCCAAAAATCAATCATTAATTTAGACATTCTTATAGCATATTCATTTTTTTTGTTAATAAAATTGTATATGTCAACAATATCACCGTATCCGTCAAAAACCGATTGATTATATAAAGGATTTTCATTATTTTCATACATAAATTGAGAAAGCGATTGCCTTATATCGAAGCAATTATTCCAAGCATCCATCATAATAAATTGCCATTTTTCTTTATCGTTTAAAAGATTTTTTATTTTATCATTTATTTCGGTTGGAGATAAATTAGCCAATGAACTTTTATTGGTTTTGTTCTTACCTTCACCCTGACGAAGTGAAAGTCCGTATCTTATTCCGTCGGGTAAAATAATTCCCAATGGTTTGAATAATTCCGCATTTGAATTTTCGAATATATAAGTATCTTTTGCAATTTCCTTAATATCCTTTGGAATTACGGCATTTACAAGTTCTTTAGTCGTATCCTTGTACGATTTGCATTCCAAAAATATTTTTTTTATGATGAAAGTTGTAACATCATCTTCCGAGTCAATTACTTTTTCGCCTCGTAATGATGCCTGCATAAGCTGATAAAAGAATTTTGATTCGCAAGAATTGCCGTTCTCTACTTCCGACGGAGATTTTAGTTCCTGAAAACATTTCTCATCAGGAAAAGCTTTTTTAACGTCCTCAATCGTTTTACAGTCTGCTAATTTTGAAAATACAAATTTCTGTATGCTTGCTATGCTGTTAAAGTTTTTAACATAATCAAAAACATTAGGATCGTTCGATTTTAATTCCGTCAGAAAATCGGAAACAGTAGAAGGCATACCTATATCATATCTGCTTTCGTATAACTCATCTATGGTTTTTAATCTCGAACCGAAACTTATATAATAATTATTCGGATATGAAATAATTTTATGCTCCGTCGGCAGATTATTAATTCCGTATTGGTTATGTTGTATCAGTTTCGGATTATATTGTTTCGTATAAATATTTTGTTTTATAGATTGTAATTCCATTTTTGTTTACCCGTTTTTTAATATATGTCCAGAGCGAAGTCTGAAGAATCAGCCTCTCCGATTTCTTTTAATTTATCTTTGTGAACCTTTATTTCATTAAATTTACTAATTACGCTATCTGTATATGAAGTGGCGAATTTCTCATCATAATCGCTCCAGAATTGTTTTAACACGGAAGCTTTTGCTTCATCATTCTGCTCTTCATCAATTAAAACAGCCAAATATCCGCCTTCTTCTTGTATAAGAGATTCTGCCTCTTCTTTTTCTTCGTCTGAAATATTATCACAATATAATAATAATTCATTTTTTACCTTTTCAAAATCGTCTTGAGAAAGCGGCTTATTGTATTTGTCAAACATTTTTTGTACCTTATCCGTATCTGCTTTATTATAATTTTTTCCTGCTTCAATAATCTTATTAAGTGGCATAGAATATGCATTCGGTTGATTTTGTACGGACAAAACCGCATATATTGCTGCCCTTAATATTTGTTTGTATTGTGAATTTAGTGTAATCTCATTAATTTTATTGTTCATAAGATTCTTAAATTCTTCAATATCCGTGCTGTTTATTATCTCTATATCCTGCGCAGTGCATAGATCTGTTAATATCCCGGTTACAGCCTTTTGTGCTTCGGGTATGGCAAAAGGCATAATCTTTTTTGCGGTTTTCTCAAAAATTTGCATCGTTTCATCTTGTAATTTGAGATTTTCTTTGTCATTCAATTCAATTGCTTCCGTATCCGTTAATCTGTCGGCTTCCGTTAAGCTGTCTAATGTTTTAATTGTACCGTCACCATCGAAAACGATATTTGGAGTTTCCTTTGTATCTTTAATTTCAATATTATCATCATCGGGAATAATATCAGAACCTTCTTTTTCTGATTCTTTAGGGGGTTCAACAGTTTCTTGCGTTTCCGTTTTATAGTTTCTTAAGGAGGAGAAATCAGTGATTCCCGTATTCTTCATTCTCTCCCAATCATAACATCGTTTAATATGCCTTTTAGCCCTTTCTTCTTTGTATTGAATAAAATGTTCATTTTCTTTTGATATCAAATCTCCCAATTCTCGAAATTTTTCATCTATAAGATTATCGTATTCGTGAATAGTATCGGAAGCCGTAATGCAAAATTGTTCGACTTCTTTGTAATAAGAATCAGCTTGTTCTTTTGATAAGTCTTTCGGCTTCAATTTCTTCTCACGTTTATGGAGAGTTTCAGCTCCTATCTTTAAATGTTTTAATTTTTTTGTATATTTGTTTATCATTGAAATCGTTTGGTCGCTAAAATCACTGTTCAGATAAACTTTAAACTCACTTGCTGATTCTAAAACCAAATCTATTTTTGTTGTATTTTCATTGATATATTGATTAAAATTATTAATATATTCTTCAAGCAGACTTTTACTTTTTTGCAATATGTCTGCTATATATTCAAGTTCTTTTTCCTTTTCTGCATTGTCTATAAGCTCTTGCTGTTTAGAACGGGTATATTCTATACCTGCTTGTTTTCGTTCTTCGTACTTGTCATCTATTTCCTGCTTTTGAGTTTGAATTTCACTGCTTTTTTGTTTCTTAATTAAGTTTTTTCTGTATTCGTTTGTGTCAGTATCGGGTTGGAAATCGGATACCATGTCAAGAAATTCTTCTATCTGTCCGTCACATAATGCCGATTTCGAACTGCATAATTCACCTTTTGTATCATTGATTCTTGCCAGCGCATTTTGTAATCTTGATTTATATTCGCCCGTTATAATATGAGAATTCGGAATTTTAAATATCATTGCGCCGGAAGCATACGGAACTCTCCTATATATATCCATTCCGCCTTCTTTTGACGTATTAGTATATCCAAAATATTTTAATATTTTTATATACTGTTCTCTTGAAATATTTTCTTCCGTATTTATTAGTTTTTGTATGGCTTTTTTAATCTTAGGATTTGTAATGCAATCATAATCTATGTGAGGGTCTTTTCTGCAAGAAGCACCAAATGAAATGGTATCCTGCGGCATTGTCATATTCATTGATTGAATTTTGAAAGTTTGAAACATTGGCTTGTATTGCATATAAGCGTTAATATTTTTAATTTGCATTTTTTATCTCGACTTTTATATTCACAAATCAAAAAATATTTGTAAATTTTTTAAATTGTTCTAAAAATCAGATTTGTAACAATTCGTTTACAATTTTAATGAATTACCTTTGGGAAATTTCCCGTTTCGTCGTATCCGAAAACATTCAATAAATTACCGTATATATCAATAAACAAAGCTTTTTTATATTAATAATTTTTAAGGATAATTGTAGTATAATTTATTAAGAAATTATGATTAATGATGAATTAAAAGCGAAATACGAGAAATTAAAAGAATACATTAAAGAGCAGGGAAGTGCTGCCGTTGCATTTTCTTCAGGTGTTGATTCTTCATTTTTGTTGAAGGTTGCGCAGCAGGTTCTAAAAGATAAAGTAATTGCAATAACGGCAACTTCATTTTCTTTCCCCGAACGTGAATTAAAAGAGGCAGTTGATTTTTGCAAGGAAAATAATATTAAACATTTTACGATAGACTTAAATCAATCGGAAATAGAAGGGTTTTGCCAAAATCATGAAAATCGTTGTTATTTATGTAAAAAGGAACTGTTTAGAAGAATAAGAAATGTAGCCGAAGAAAATAACATCAAAAATATTTTGGAAGGTTCAAATACTGATGATAACAATGATTTTAGACCGGGAATGGTTGCTGTGAAGGAAATGGGGATAAAAAGTCCGTTAATGCTGATTGGACTTTCAAAAGAGGAAATAAGAGTTTTATCTGCGGAAATGAATTTGCCGACAAGTAATAAACCTTCGTTTGCGTGTTTGGCTACAAGATTTGTATACGGTGAAACCATTACGAAAGAGAAATTGGAAATGGTGGATAAGGCAGAACAACTGTTGCATGATTTGGGATTTTATCAGGTAAGAGTTCGTTTACATAAAGATATAGCACGAATTGAAGTTATTCCCGATGAATTTGAAAAAGTTTTAATAAACAGAGAAGTGATTACAGACAGATTTAAGTCATTCGGGTTTAAATATATAACAATGGATTTACAAGGGTATAGAACAGGGAGTATGAATGAAGCGTCGGATTTGAATGTCGGAAAAATCTGACTTTAGAGAGGAAAAGTTGAATAAAAGGGGCAAAAATGCAGGATATCCGAATGAATGGAGAAAGCAGAAATATAAAAGATGATAATATATCAAAATTAAGAGAAATTTTTCCTGAAGTTTTTAATGAAGATAAAATAGATTTTGAAAAATTAAAAGTAGTTCTTGGTGAAAATATAGATAAAAAAGATGAAAAATATAGTTTTACTTGGAATGGGAAAATGAATGCTTTAAGGTATTCGCAAATACCTTCAAACGGAACTTTAAGACCGTGCAAAGAAGAAAGCAAAAATTGGGCGGAAACAAAGAATATATATATTGAAGGCGATAATTTGGAAATTTTGAAGCTTTTACAGAATTCTTATTTAAACAAAATAAAAGTAATATATATTGATCCGCCGTATAATACGGGTAATGATTTTATATATAAGGATAATTTTAAAGATAATATAAATAATTACAAAAGATACACAGGTCAAATTGATGACAGCGGAAATCTTACTTCAACAAAGAATGAAAAAGACGGAAGATATCATACAAATTGGTTGAATATGATGTATCCGAGATTAAGGTTGTCAAGGAACCTGCTTAAAGATAACGGTATGATATTTATATCAGTTTCCGATAAAGAAGCGGAAAATTTAAAAAAGATATGTAATGAAATATACGGAGATGATAATTTTGCTGCCGATATTATATGGAATTCTACGAAATCAGTGACAAATACAGCATTGATATCGGTGTCACATACTCATACATTTTTATATTTTAAGAATGCGGAATATTATAAAACACACAGAGAAGAATTCAGGCTCAAAGAAGACGGAAGCGGTTTTTCAAATCCCGATAATGATTCCAGAGGGTTATGGAAAGCGGATCCATATCAGGTTGGCGGTTGGCGTCCGAATCAACAATATGAAATAATAAATCCGAAAACAGGTGCAATATATCGCCCGAATCCAAATTGCAGTTGGAAAAACGATTATAAAAAGTTCAAAGAACTGATGGCAGATAACAGAATAGTGTTTGGTGTAAACGGTGAAAGCGGCCCGCAGCGAAAACGTTTCATCTGGGAAGCAAAAGAACGGGGGAAAGTAGCAAAAACTTTATGGGATGATATAGAAACCACAACTAACGGTACACAGCAAATAAAAAATTTATTTGACGGAAAAAGTGTATTTGACAATCCCAAACCGGTTGGCTTATTAAAGAAAATTTTGGAATTAAGTACGGATAATAATGATATAGTTCTTGATTTTTTCTCCGGTTCAGCGACAACAGGACATGCCTGTATGGAAATGAATGCGGATAATAAAACGGAAAACAGATTTATATTAATACAATTGCCAGAAAAAATTGATGAGAATTCAAAAGAAGATGAAATTGCCCGTGAATTTTTAAAAGAACATAATTTGCCGATGAATCTTTGTGAAATAGGAAAAGAAAGAATAAGAAGGGCGGGAGAAAAAATAAAATCGGATATTGAGAGAGAAAATAACAAATCAAATTCTGAAAATGAGCCAAGAAAGCTTCCTGATATAGGATTTAGAGTGTTTAAACTGGATACTTCAAACGTAAAAAAATGGGAACCCGATATAGAAAATTTAGAAGAAAGTTTATTAAACCAAATTGATAATTTTGTTGAAGGCAGAAATGAGCTTGATATACTTTACGAAATAATATTGAAGTGCGGATTTGAATTAACGGTGCCTGTCGAGGAAATGACAATAAAAGGTAAAAGAATATATTCCGTTGATTTTGGCAAATTAATAGTATGCACCGAAAATAATGTAACTTTGGACATCGCAGAAGAAATTGTCAAGATGGATACTGGAGTATTAAACAAAAAAGATATAACGGTTGTATTCAAAGATAACGGGTTTGAAAATGACAGTATAAAGACAAACATAAAAGAAACAATGAAATCGTTCGGCATAGGCAAATTTATAACGATATAGGGCAGGTATAATATGAAATTCAAATTTGATGAGCTTGATTATCAAACCTCGGCAATAAATTCCGTAATCGGACTTTTTAAAGGTCAAAGAAGCGCTCAGGCGATATTTTGTATTGAAAATAAATTTCATCAAATGGGAATTCAAGAGAATATAACACCGGACGGGTATTCCGTAGGAATAGGCAATCATCTTGATATAACCCGAGAAGAATTATTTAAAAATATGCAAGAAATACAGTTAAAAAACGGACTTGCAAAAACTTTAGAACAGTCGGCAGGATATCCCGAATTCGATATAAATATGGAAACAGGTACCGGAAAAACTTATGTGTATTTAAAAACCATATTTGAATTAAAAAAACAATACGGGTTCTCAAAGTTTATAATAGTTGTTCCGTCTGTTCCGATAAAAGAAGGTGTATATAAATCTTTAAAAATAACATTTGAACAGTTTAAGAAAGATTATCCCGAAATACCGTACAGTGAGTCAAGCTATTTTGTATATGACGGTAACAAGCCTGAATTAGTAAGGGATTTTGCAATTAACTCAAATCTTTCAATAATGATTATTACAATTGCCGCATTTAATAAAGATAAAAACGTTATTCATCAGGAAGACAGAGAAACAGGCAAATTAACAGACCTTATTCGAGCAACAAATCCGATTATAATTATTGATGAACCTCAAATGGTTGATAATACAACAAAAGCACAAAAATCAATAGAATTGTTAAATCCGCTTATAAGTTTAAGATATAGTGCCACTCATAACAGAAAAAGTAATCTTATATATAACTTTGATTCGATTGATGCGTATGAAGGCGAGTATGTTAAACAAATTGAAGTGGCTTCTTTTGAAACCGAAAAATATGATAACGGTGCATATATAAGAGTTAAATCAATTAAATCCGAAAAAAATTCCATAAAAGCTAAAGTAGAAATAAGCGTGTTAAACGATACGGGAAAAATAATAAAAAAGGATTTTAATATTGATAAATACAAAAAAAATAATTTGTTCGTTTTATCAGGCGGTAGAGAAGTTTATAAGAATTACAGAGTAAAAGATATATACTGTGAACCCGATAATAAATATATAGAATTCCTAAACGGAAAAGAGGTATATGAAGGAGAGGTCGCAGGCGATATTAATGATACAGAATTAAAAAGGCTGCAAATAAGAAAAACCATCGAAGAACATTTGGATAAAGAAATAAAATTTAAAAAGAAAAATATTGATGTAAAAGTTTTAAGCCTGTTCTTTGTAGACAGAGTCGATAAATACAGATATTACGATGCAAACGGAGCAGCTCATAAAGGCGAATATGCAAAAATATTTGAAGAAGAATATTTAAATCTGATAAAAAAATCAAAATATAAGGATTCTTTATACAAAATAAATGATACAAACCCGATAGAAGAAATGCATAACGGATATTTTTCAATAGATAAAAAAGTTGTAACTCCATATTCCGAAATAACCGAGAAAAATAGTGTTAAAGCAGAAGAAAGTACATACAATCTTATAATGAAAGATAAAGAAAAGCTGATAAGTTTTGACAGCAAATTAAGATTTATTTTTTCGCACTCCGCTCTCGGGGTGGGTTGGGATAATCCGAATGTATTTCAAATATGTACATTGGCAGAAAACAGAAAGGAAACTGACAGACGACAAAAAATCGGAAGAGGATTAAGACTTTGTGTAAATCAACAGGGTGAAAGAGTTAAAGGGTTTGATATTAATACATTGACTGTTATAGCTAACGAAAGTTATGATGAGTTCGCTCAAAAGCTTCAATCAGAAATAGAAGAGGAAGATAAAGGTATAAAATTCGGTACCATAGAGTCGTATTTGTTCGCTAATATCCCCGTAAAGCGCAAAAATGGGGAATTAGAATATTTGGGTGAGGATAAATCAAACGAAATATTTGAATATTTCGTTTCTAACGGATATATCGATAAAACGGGCAAAGTTAAAAACTTAATGAAAATTGATTTAAAAAATAATGCTCTAAAAATACCGGAAAAATTCAATAATATAAAAGAACAAATATTCGCAACGGTTAAAAAACGTGCAGGTAATCTTAATATAAAAGATAATTCGAAAAAACAAAATATTGAACTAAAAAAAGAAGTTCTTTTGGATCCCGAATTTATTGAATTATGGGATAAAATAAAATATAAAACTATATATTCCGTTGAATTTGAGACGGAAGAATTAAGGGAAAAATGTTCAAAGGCAATAAAATCCGAACTTAATTGTGATAGCGCAGCAATTATAGTAAAAACAGCGAAATTGCAATTATCTGATTCGGGAATAAATACAACCGTTATTGACACTGATATAAACGGAACGATAGATGAAGTACCGTATTATCCCGATATAATTACGTTTTTGCAGAATAAAACTAATCTTACAAGAAAAACAATAGCGGAGATATTAATAAAAAGTAATACTTTAAACATATTTAAGAAAAATCCGCAAAGTTATATGACAGAAGTTACCCGAATAATATTAAGAGTAATGAAAAATATAATTTTAGACGGGATAAAATATACAAAAATCGGTGATGATTATTACTATTCGCAGGAATTATTGAAAGAGCATCCTTTAAGCGGATATTTGGAAAAGAATATGCTGAAAGTAACGGGTAATAAATATCCGTATACATACGTGGTATATGATTCCGAAAATGAAGCAAAGTTTGCCGAGCAATTTGAAAATAACAAAAAAATAATAAAATACGTAAAGTTACCTAAAAAATTTTTAATACCAACGCCATTGGGTAAATATAACCCGGACTGGGCTGTATTGGCAGATAAGAACGGTGAAAAAAGATTGTATTTTGTACTTGAAACAAAAAAGGGTAATTTGCAATCGGCTCTGGATGACGACTTAAGACAAAACGAAAAAGACAAAATATATTGCGGAAAAAAACATTTTGAATCTTTAAATACAGGGGCAAAATTTGAAGTCATAACCGATTTTGAAAATTTTATTACAAGTGCGCTGCGCTGACATTTTGCTAAAAATTAAAAAAAAGTAATATATGAATGAAATTTAAACATATTTCATAAATAAGCTGCATTTAATCTTAAAGATTTAATAAATAATTAGTTATTATACTTGACGAAAATGTAACCGAAGAGTTACAATATATAATATGAATGAAATAAAATATATTATAGAATTTTATACACGACCAAATGGAGATAATCTTTCTTATGATTATATTGTATCTTTAGCAAAGAAAAGAGAAAGGTCAAAAGATGCAAGAATAAAATATAACAAGATTATTGAGTATCTAAATTTATTAAAATACTATGGTACAACTATTGGGGAACCGTATATAAAGCAAATTATTAACTCTGAATATAAATTATATGAGTTAAGACCATTAAGGGATAGATTTTTCTTTATATATGAAGATGAGAATAAATATATAATTCTCAATCACTTTGTAAAGTCAACAGAAAAGACCCCCAAAAAAGAAATAGAAAAAGCCATAAAACTAATAAAAGAAAGGGAAACTAATG
>CANQLK010000047.1 GCA_947624665.1 Candidatus Gastranaerophilales bacterium | reverse complement strand
ACGGGAATTATTGCTTCAGGCGATACCTTTGTTTCGGATAAAAATAAAAAGACGGAAATAAAAAATTTGTTTAATGCTTCGGCAGTGGAAATGGAAGGTGCTGCTATTGCTCAAGCCGCTTCTGTTAACAAAATTCCGTTTATTATAGTAAGGGCAATTTCCGATTTAGCGGACGATACTGCCGCAAAAGACCACGAATTTGTTGAAACCCAAATGGCTCAATTATCTTCCGATACTATCGAAAAACTTCTTCAAAGACTATCCTGTATAGAAACCGCTAATATTTAATTATTCATCTATATAAGATACTATTTTGTTAATATTTCCGTCAAATCCTGATACTTTTTCTTCCAATTTTGATACTTTTTCATCTAACGATTTAATGGTTTTTCCAAAGCTTTGTTGGTTTGCAATGTTATCATTTATAGCAGAAAGTTGAGTTACAACGTAATTTAATATGCTCTTAATTTCTTCGTCATAATCCGTTTCGCATAAAACACCGCTCAACTTTTCAAATTTGGAAGTTAAAGAATCAAGCTTATTTTCCAAGGAATTTATTTTTTCTTCCTGCAAGGTAACTTTTTCGTTTAATAAAGTTTCAAGCTCGGACATTTTATGATTTTGCTCTTCGCAAAGTTTGTCAATCCTGTCATTTAAAGAATCAATATCGGGAGTCAGGGCAGTATTCAATTGAACCATTATGCCCGTAAGCGAACTTTTTATTTCCGAAATGTCATCGGTTTTCAAATTTGAAACGGAAAGTTCAATTTCGTTCATTTTATCTGACAATTTGGAAATATTTTCTTTTATTGAAGAAACTTCATTAACGGCAGAAGCGGTATTTTCTCTAACAGAAGCCAATTCCGTATTTAACGAATCAATACTTTCAAGATTGTCTTTCGGAATTATTTCAAAAATTTCATCCGACTTGGTTATAAGATAGGATACTGCTTCTTTAAGAACGGGAATATCATTTGAAATATATTCGGAATATGAATTGCTTAAATTTTCAATTTTTTCTGATAATGAAGAAACATCATTTTGAATAATTTTTAAAGCAATTGAATAATCATTATTATTTCTCATAAATGATACATCGGCGTTCATATTATTAAGCAGCGAGCCTGTTGCATCAATCCAATCCGCAAGATATAAAAATGCATTATTCAAGTTTTTCGAAGCATTTGCAGTATCTTGTAAAAGGTCGGTTATCCCGTTAATTTTTTCGCCCAAAAGTGCAAATTTTAATTCGGGGTTAAATTCCTGCCTTTTTATATCCAGTTCGTTAATCGTATTTTTAAATGCTTCTAAATGAGTTTTAAATTCTTTGTTTGCATCATCCGCCGAAAGTATTAATTTATTTGTTCTTATACTTATGCTTGAAATATCATCATTTAATTCTTCAAAGCGTTCTTTCAGAGAATTTATATCATTTGAAGTTATTTTGGTTGAGTCATCGACAATTTTATTTAATTTTAAGAAATCGGATTCTATATCAAGCAGAGTGTATATATAAGAATCGGCATCCGTTTTCGTGGTGCTTGTGATTTTATGAAGTTCATCGGAAAGTTTAATTAATTTATCCTTCATATCAGGGATATCTTCGGATATTTTTAAAGCTTGTTCAATGGTTTCTGATATTTCATCCATTCTGAAACTAAGCTGTTCTTTAGTTTGAGTGTGTTTTTGGTCAAGTTGTTCACTTTTATTTGTTAGCTCATCAATTTTTCCGACCCATTGATTTAATAATGAAATATTTTCATAAATTACATCCAGTTTATTAAAAACGGATTCTGTTTCTAACAAATCATTTACATTGCTGACTTGTTCGGAAACATTATCAATTTTTTCGGAAACTTCACTTATATGTTCTGAAAAATCGCCTAAATTCCCGCAAACTTTGCCGACATTTTCGGAAACTTCGTCTATATGCCCGGAAACACTGCTTATATGTACCGAAACATCGCTTATATTCTCGGAAACTTCACTTATATGATCATAAACAGTATTTATATTTTCGGAAATATTATTTATATTCTGAGAAACAGTATTTATATTCTCGGAAACATCTTTTATTTGTTCGGAAACATCTTCGACATGTCCTGTAATATTGTTAATTTCCAATGATACTTCGCCCATTTTTTCAGAAGTATCGTTAATCAGTTCCGAATTTGAATTAACCTTATCGGAAACAATATCAATTTTGTTAGCCCATTGATTTAGAGCGGAAAGATTTTCATAAACTATATCCATTTTATTGGACAAATCTTCAAAATCGCAATCAATGTTGTTTGATTTTTGTTCATCCACACGATTTTTAATCAGATTTATCGTATTCGATATATTTTTTGTATCCTGAATAAGTGATTCTATATTGACGAGTTTTGATTGAATACCCGAGAAAGAGCCGTCAAAACTGTCTATTTTTACTGTCCAATTGTTTAATGCGGTAATATTTTCATAAATGATATCGATTTTATCTGCAACATCGTCGAAATCAATGTTCTCTCCGAGCCTTGAATAAACATTATCGATGGATTGATTGATATAGCCTACTTTTTCAATCCAATCGTTAATCATGCCCAAACTGTCATAAATTTCACTTATTTTTGAAATTTGATTATCCAAATCTTTATTTTCAAAACTTGTTTTTAATTGCGCAAGTCTGACTTCAATTTCTTTTAAAATAACATTGGTTTGTTTAATGCTTTTTTGTTGTACGGAATTTAAATCCGAAACAACGGAGCCTATTTCTTCAACTCCCGGAACAAGTTCAATCTTATTAACAATTTGCTCTATATAATCTTTCATTGTTGCATGAAGATTATCAATTTGAGTTTCCAAAGTCTTTATATTTACAGGACTTGATATTTCCGAGGATTTTTCTTTTATGATTTTTAATTCGTTATAAATGTTTTCGTTTGTTTTTAGAGCCAAATCAAGCTGCTGTTTTTGAAACTCTTCGAATTCAGCACTGGTTAACGAAAGATTTTGTATATTTTGTAAATTCTCTAAATTCTTACTTACATCGGTAATTGTTCCTTTTAAAGAATTCAAATCGTTATATACGTCTTTCAAAAGCGAATCATTGCAGGTATCCACTTGAAGTGATATCTTTTCCAATTTGTTTCTTATATCCTGAAAATTTAATTTGGACTGCGAATCCGTAAGTAAATTTTCAATCGATTCAACGGAATTTTTTATAGCGCTTACATCTACATTTGAGGCACTATCAATTTTATCAAGTTTCTTGCATACTTTTTCAAGAATTTCATTGTAATTTTCAGCTGACATTTTACACTCTCTTTTTTATATATCATACATATTTTACCAAACATAAAGCTTTACTGCATAATTTAGGTAAATATTTTTGACAAGAAGAAAACAAAACTACAAAAACCCCTATAATTATAGGTTTTAAGAAAAAAGAAATATTACAAATGTTTAAGAAAATCAATTAATAAAATCTTTTATTTTTAATAAATCCTGTTTCGTTAACCATCTTGGTGAACCTTCAAGTTCGGAATGATTTCTCAACAGATAGGAAGGATGAAAAATTACAGTGGCATTAATATCGTCCAGAATTTTGAACCATGAACCTCTGATTTGAGAAATCTTAATTTTGCTGCCAAGAAATGATTTAGCACTTGTTGCTCCGCATAAAACAATAACTTTGGGATTGACCGCTTTAATTTGATTGAGAAGAAAATTTTGGCACAATTGTTTTTCGCTGTCGGTAGGAACTCTGTTCTCCGGCGGTCTGCATTTTACGGTATTACAAATATAAAAATCATTTTTTCTTGATAATCCGCAATCTTCTATTAATTTGGTCAGCAGCTTGCCTGCCCTGCCTACAAATGGAATGCCCGTTGCATCTTCTTCGGCGCCCGGGGCTTCTCCTATTAATAATATTTTGGCTTCAGGGTTTCCATCAGAAAATACTATGTTTTTTCTGGTCTTTCCAAGCTCGCATTTTTTGCAATCCGTACATTCAGCCTTTATTTTGTTTAATTTTTCTTCTTTCAAACTTTCCATTCTAATCTCCTGATTATTTTATTATTTTACCTCCTTTCAAATTACTTTACAAATAAGATACAAGTTTTTTTAAACAAAAGTATAGGATTGAAATATAGGTATTAAGTGCAATGCAGATAAGTGTGAATTTAGATATTATATAAGAGTAAATCCTCAACTCTTCTGATTGCTTATTCTTAGTGCTCATCCCCTTCTTTTGAAGGGGTTTTCTTTATCTCCATTTTTTACTATAACCATATATAATTCCCTTCTTTTTTTATTATGGTATAATTTCATTTGTAAAAATTAGGGAATAATATAATGAATTGCTTTGTTCGGTTTAAACAGTTTTTATCATATTTTGGAGAAGGATACAATATAAAACTTGCGCACATGTTATTTATGGCATTTATGTCCAGCTTATTGGAATTTCTAAGTATTGTTCTTGTTTTCCCGTTTTTAATGATAATGGTAAACCCCTCAAGGGTTGTTAATAATCCGCTTGCCGTATTTATACAAAATCATTTCCACGTATACGGTACCGATAAAATGATTCTTTTTGTCGGCTGTTTAATTGCCGCTGCCATTATTATTAAAAATTTATATTGCATTTTAATTCAATATTGGCAAAATAAAATGATTAGCAAGTGGGGACTTGAAATTAAAGAAAAATTCCTTGAATACTTCTTGTATGCCCCTTATGAAGTAGATTTGCAAAGAGGTGACAGCAAATTCATTTTCAGGTTAACCTCTAATATCGATGAAATTATGAAATTTTTTGTTTCCAAAGTTATTTCTTTGATTTCTAATACTTTTGTAATCTTAATAATTTTCATTATATTAATGTATTTACTGCCGTTTTATACAATTTTGGCTATAATTTTCTTCTCCGTTGCAGGATTTTGGCAATCCGAAATATTCCGCAAAGAAGGAGAAAGATTATCCGTAAAAAAGAATAATCTTACTAACGGTGAATATAATTCGGTTATGAATAACTTATCCAGAGTAAAAGACATAAAAATTAACGGCTGCCAGCAATTCTTTTATAACTGCTATAAAAGTATTTCCGAAAAAATGATTCCGTTCAGCGAAAAAATTGATTTAATCCCGCTTTTACCTCAATACATTATAGAAATTATTTTCATTTTTACAATGATTATTTTGTGCTTCGGTATTCTTGCTCAATACGGCGAAAACCCGGGCAACGTATTAATTACATTTGGTATAGTTGCTATATCTATATATCGTCTTGTTCCTCAAATTTATAAAAATCAAATATATATGAATTATATTAATATAACTTCTCCGAAAGTTGATGAATTATTTAATATTTACAATAAATACAAAACTTTAGATTATTCTAAAGAAAGAAATACCAAAGAAAGAATTCCTTTTGAAAATAAGATAACCATAAAAGACATGGTTTATTCTTATGATAAAAAAGAAAACGTTTTAAAAGGAATAAATTTAACAATTAATAAAGGAGAATTCATAGGAATAGTGGGCTTATCGGGAGCAGGTAAAACAACGCTCGTAGATTGCTTGCTTGGACTTTTAGACTATGAAGGCAGCGTTTTTATTGATGATGTTGAGTTAAATTATAACAATTTTCAAAAGTTCAGAAATATAATAGGATATGTACCTCAGCGTATAGTAACGATGGAAGGTGACATTTATACTAATGTTGCTTGGGGTGTTGAGAGAAAAGATATAGATAAAGAGCTTGCAGAAGAAGCTTTAAAAACCGCCCAATTGTATGAACAATTAAAACAAACGGAAAACGGATTGGGAATAGAGCTTAAAGAGGACGGGACGGGTTTATCCGGAGGTCAGCTTCAAAGAATAGGTATAGCAAGAGCCTTATACAGAAATCCCGAAATTATTCTGCTTGATGAAGCCACAGCTAATCTTGATGTTAAAATTGAAAATAAATTAACAGATATTCTTTACGAATTAAAAGGTGAAAAAACAATCATTGCAATAGCACACAGACTTTCTACCCTTTTAAACTGCGACAAAATTATTTATGTTAAAGACGGAACGATTGTTGATATCGGTACTTTCCACTATTTAACAACAACTTATGAAGATTTTAACGAAATTGTTAAACTATCTAAAATCAGATTGGATGATGAAGAATAAATAATTAATCCGTCAAAATTTCATACAAAGAAGAAGCCTCCTGAACGGAAACATTATTCAGGGGGATTTTGATTATTTTAACTTTTATAACCGAATCTGCCCGAACAATGGAAATAATATCTCCTTCTTTTAATTGTTTTGCAGGTTTTGCTATAACCTCGTTAACATAAATTCTGCCCTGATCGGAAACTTTATTAGCAACCGTTCTTCGCTTTATTAATCTTGAAACTTTAAGGAATTTATCTAATCTCATAGACGAATTATAACATAAATAAGTCTTTTTATAGTATTATAAGAACTATGAATTACTTGGAGCGTGCAAAAAAGTTCAGGGCAAAAAAAAGGCTCGGTCAAAATTTTCTTATTGATGAGTCCGCAATAGAAACTATTTTGGATGAAGCGGATATCTCATCAAACGATACTGTTGTTGAAATAGGTTCAGGATTGGGTTTTGTGACCGAACAGCTTGTTAAACTCGCAAAAAAAGTCTATGCCGTTGAACTTGATGAAGATATGGTTAATGAAATATCTAAAATCCCTGCAGATAACCTTGAAATTATTCATCAGGATATCTTAAAAACAGATTTATCCGAATTCGGGAACAATATGACCGTTGTTGCAAATATTCCTTATTATATAACTTCACCCATTTTAGCTCACCTGCTTGGCGAAGTCGATGATTTAAACAACAAAAACAGAAATTCTATTTCTAAAATTATTTTAATGGTTCAATATGAAGTCGCAAAAAGATTAACTGCCGATGAAAAATCACCTTCAAAAGAATTCGGACTTTTATCAATATTGGCTCAATTTAACTCGGAAGTTAAACTGATTAGAAAAATCGGGGCAAGGTCATTTTTCCCTTCGCCTAAGGTTGATTCCGCCATAGTAAAATTAACCGTCAGAAAAAAACCGTTTTTAAAGCTTACAAATTATACTTTTTTCAGAAAAGTAATTAAGGCATGTTTTGCAACAAGAAGAAAGAATATTAAAAATTCGCTGATGAATGCGGGATTTTCTTCTAATGCCGTTGAAAAGACTTTAATGGAGCTTAATATCAATTCTAACCTTAGAGGAGAAGTCCTTTCAATTTCTCAGATGGGACAATTATCAGAGAAGCTCAAGGAAAATTTATGAAAAGAATAAAAATTCAAACACCAGCAAAAGTAAATCTCACTCTTGAAATTTTAAATAAACGAGAGGACGGATTTCATAATCTTCAATCAATTATGCAGACAATAAGCCTTTTTGACTATTTAACAATCGAAATAACTCCTGCCGAAAAATTTAAGATTGAATTAAGCGGTAATTCAAAAGAAATTCCCTATGATGAAACAAATCTTGTATATAAAGCAATATTAAAATATGTCCAAAGAGTCAATCTTAATCCGCATATTATAAAAATATATATAAAAAAGAATATACCCGTATGCGCAGGTTTAGCAGGCGGAAGTTCAAACGGAGCAGGCGTTTTTTACGGATTAAATAAATTGTTCGGGAATGTTTTAAACACAAGAGAAATGGATGAACTTTGTTCTTCCTTGGGTTCGGATATAAATTTTTGCTATCACGGCGGATGTATGTTATGCACCTCAAGAGGTGAAATTACTCATAAACTGCCTTTTGTAGAGCAGGATTTAACGGTAATTAAACCTAAAAATTTCGGAGTCAGTACAAAAGAGGCATACTCTGCTTTTGCTCAATCCGAAGATAAATCATATCCCGATAATACCTCAAAACTTATAAAACTTTTAAATAAAGGAATTTTTGATAAATCATTATTATTCAACAGTTTTGAAAAAGCTCTTTTCCCAAAATATGACACATTAAAGGAAATAAAAACTCACGTAAAAAATTCTTTAATGTCAGGAAGCGGTTCCGCATTTTTTGTACTTGAAAAAAATATTGAAACGGATTTAAATAAAAATGAATATATAATATTTGAAAACTTAAAAACCATAAATTACGGAGTAAAAGAAGTTGAATAGTGATGTAATTAATACGGAAAAAGTAAATCCCGATACAGAGAATATAGATATTTCATCATCACTTGAAATAGCTAAAATGATAAACAATGAAGATTTAAAAATAGCAAAAGAAATATCAAAAAACTTAGGAAATATAGCAAAATCAATAGATATAATAAGTGAAAACTTTATAAAAGGCGGGAAATTATATTATTTTGGAGCAGGAACAAGCGGAAGATTGGGAGTGCTTGACGCTTCGGAGTGTCCGCCTACATATAATACTCCTAATGATATGGTTCAAGGAATAATAGCAGGCGGTGACAGAGCTTTAAGATTTGCAGTAGAAGGTGCTGAAGATTCTTTTGAACTGGCACAGAATGATTTTAATAATCATAATATTAATCAAAACGATACGGTAGTATGTATTTCAGCAAGCGGAAATGCAAATTATGTAATAGAAATTTTACGGCTTGCAAAAGAAAAAAATATAAAAACGATAGCCCTAACCTGTAATACGAAAGCAAAAATGTCTGAATTTGCAGATGTAGTTATATGTATAGAAACAGGAGCTGAAGCGTTAACCGGTTCTACAAGAATGAAAGCGGGCAGTGCGCAGAAAATGGTTCTTAACATGTTAACAACGGGTTCTATGGTAAAAATAGGCAAAGTTTATAAAAATTTTATGGTCGATGTTAAACCCACGAACATAAAATTAAAAGACAGAGCCCAAAGAATAGTTGCTTCTATTGCCGATTGCTCTGAGCAAACTGCCCAAACCGTTCTAAAAGATAACGGATATCTTGTTAAAGAAGCAATATTACAAATAAAATACGGATGTTCCCTTGAAGAAGCACAGCGGTTATTATTCAAGCATAATGGAGTTTTGAGGAAAGTATTTAAAGAATTTTAATCCGATTTTTGAATTTATATAATTAATGTAGTAAAATATTCGTAGGGTTAGGGATAATGAAAAAGAAAATAATTGCTTTAACGGTATTATTATGTATGGTTTTTCCTGATATGTTGCTTATGGCTGAAGCTCAGGAGCCTTTTCACGGATATATTGAAGAAACTGACGTAAACAGAAACAATCAGGATGATAAAATTTTTACAAAGGAGAAGGCAAAACTAGAAACGACAAAAGCAATAGAACTAACCGTTTCTCAGGTATTAAACGGAGCAACGTCAATAGAAGGGGACGAATTTTTTGCCGAAGTATCAAATGACGTGTTGGCAGGAAGCGGGGTATTACTGCCTAAAGGTACCGTTGCCCATGGCAGAATAAAAGATATAATTGACCCAAAACGAATGGGACGTAACGGATATATTGAATTGAGTTTTGATTACTTAATAACCCCCGACGGCAGAGAAATTCCCATAGAAGGAAACATGTCATCAAAACTCGGGCCTGCTAAAACAACAGCAAAAGTGATTGGTGAAAGTATTGCTTCTACTGCGGTAGGAAGTGTTACGGGGGCCGTAGCCGCTATGGAAATAGCAGGTATTGAAGGTGCAATAATAAGTCAAGGCTACACCGTTCTGGGAGGAGCAGCTTTGGGCAGTGTTATTGCTCTTGGTATGAGCCTTTTTAGAAAAGGTGAGAATGTTTTAATATCTCCGGGGGATGTCATTAAAGTTAAAATTAAAAGTAGTGATGATATTCAAATTATGAAACAAGAAGCCGTCAGAGAAAACGAAATAAAATATGACGGACTTGATGTTGCTATTACGGACATTTTCCTTGAAAAAGACCCGTTTGATAACTTAAATACAATAACTCTTGACGTAATTATTAAAAACAATTCAAAAACTGATTTTTCAAGTTTTGACATAGAATTGGTCAGTGATTTGCATACGGGATATCATCCTTCAATTTTTACGGATTATAAAAATTCACTGGCTATGAAAAACATTAAGCGGGGCGAAAATGTTTCGGGCGTTCTTTCTTTTTCCGTTGATAATCCCAATAGGTCACACTGGCTTGTATTTTATGACAGAAGAAATCATAAGCCTTTGGCTAAAATCTCTGTTGACAACGCTAAAAAGGATTTACATATTACCGATTTAACAAAAAAAAGAAAAAAAAGAGCTAAATTTTAACGGGTTTTTATGCTTGAAATAGATTTATTTGAAAAAATTGATGATAAATACGTGCTCGAACTTTTGCAATGTATCGGCATAAAAACAAAAGTTTTTAAGAAGAATTCTTATATTTTAAAATCTTCCTCGAAAATAAATTACTTAGGTGTTATCTTAAGCGGAAATGCCGTTGTAAGAAAAAAAAGTTTTAACGGGGATATCGTTGAAATTGAAAAACTAAAAGTTAACAATATATTCGGGCATAACATAGTTTGTTTGGGAATGGAAAAAAGTCCTTTCGACATTATTGCACTTAATAATTGCGAAGTTTTATTCCTGCCGTTTGAAAAAGTTGTCACTCCCTGTTCTAAATTATGCCAATACCACATTCAGCTTATAAAAAACGTTATGAAAATGATTTCAAAAAGAAATTCTTTGTTGAACGATAAAATAGATATAATAGGTCAGCGCACCATAAGACAAAAAATTCTTGCTCTATTGGAAACATATAGAACGGAAGAAAAAATTTTTTCAATACCGTATTCAAGAGAAGAAATGGCAAAATTTTTATGTACGGACAGAAGCGCTCTTTCAAGAGAACTTTGTAAAATGCGTGATGAAGGTATTTTAAGATTTTACAAAAATAATTTTGAACTGCTAAATTAATTTTGAACTGCATAAAAACATGTTTATCTTATAATAAACATGTTTGAGGCATAAATGATGAATTCCATAAATGATACAATAACGGCAATAGCAACACCGATAGGAAACGGAGGTGTCAGTATTATCAGGATTTCCGGTGATAATGCTTTTAAAATTGCGAATAAAATCTTTTCATCTAAAAATCTTACCGAAGGAAAAATATATCACGGAAGTATAATGGATGATTCCGAAGAAATAGATGAAGTAATAGTATTGCCGTTTAAAGCTCCCAAAAGCTATACGGGAGAAGACATAATAGAAATACAATGCCACGGCGGAATTCATATCACAAATAAAATACTTGATTTAACAATTAAAAACGGAGCCAGATTAGCAGAAAAAGGCGAATTTACCAAAAGGGCTTTTTTAAATCATAAAATGGATTTATCGCAGGCAGAGGCGGTTTTGGATATAATTCATGCTCCAAGCGAGCAATTTGCAATGTCGGGTGCAAAAAATCTTTTTGGAAAATTGTCTGTTGAAATTGCCAATATAAGGCAGGAAATTATAGACTTATTATCTAAAATTATTGCGGCAGTTGATTTCCCCGAAGATGTTCAGGAACCTGAATATTCTTTTATTGAACAAAAAATTACAGGTATTATAGAAAAAATAAATTACATTTTAAGTTTTTCAAAAAGCTCGAACATATACAGACAGG
>CANQLK010000046.1 GCA_947624665.1 Candidatus Gastranaerophilales bacterium | reverse complement strand
GATGTATTAGTTACAAATTCCTTATGCAGAAATTTGAAAAAAGAATATTCCCCCCCCTGGCTGTAAAATAGTATTCTTGGTTAATACTTCGCTTTATGAAGCAGCAAAATATCAAGAGGGTGTTGATGATGTAATTTGTTTTGATAAAAGAAATAAGCATAAAGGACTTATAGGTTTACTAAAGTTTGCATTCTCCTGTAAATACAGAAATAAAATTGACACTGCATTTATAGCGGATAAAAAAATAAGAGGAATACTATTATCATATCTTTTAAATTCCAAACATCGAATAAAATGCAACCCTAATAAAAATTTAACGAAAATGCCAGAAATAAATGCTGATTTTATTTCTGCACTTACTGGCAAAAGTGCCGAAATAATACCGATAAAATATAATGTTAATCCCGAACAAAATTTTATAGCTTCAAAACTAAAATCAGAATACGGCGATAAAGATATTATCGGTTTATGTTGTACCTCCAAAAAGACAGAAAAAGATATGCCTGTTGAAGAAGCGATAGAATTGATAAATTTGCTGAATAAAAATAATAAAACGGTATTTTTGTTCGGACTCGGCGACAAAGCAAGAACCTTTTCCGATAATCTTAAGAAAAAAGGCTGCACAAAATTCGTTGACTTGATTAATATAACGTCTATTTATGATTTAGCCAATATTATATCCGTATGTAAGGGTGTAATCAGCGTTGATACGGGTACAATGCATTTATCATACGCAGTAAATACACCTACCGTATGTGTATTTTATTTACAAAAATCCGTGGAAAAATGGGCGCCAAGCAAGGATTTATATAATGTTTACGTTGAATATAAAGACTTTAGTGCGAAAAATCTTATCAATCAACTGAATTTATTAATCGAACATTCAACTCAACACGAATATTTAAGTCAATGACACAATATTAAATCAACGGATTTTCTATCATTATTGTTTGTTCTCTGTCAGGCCCTACGCTTATAATCTTTATGGGAATACCAACGAGCTTTTCTAAGTTGTTTAAGTATATTTTTGCATTTTCAGGCAGCTCATCCAAACTTTTAACATTAGAAATATCTTCTTTCCACCCCTTAAAAGTTTCGTATACAGGCTCTAAATACTTATGCATATTGATATTGGTAGGATAATCTTTATAAATTTTACCGTTACGTCTATCTTTATAAGCATTACAAACTTTTATTTCATCAAAATCATTAAAAACATCGAGTTTTGTAATAGCCATTTGAGTTAATCCGCCAACAAGAGTGCAATATCTTGATAAAACGGCATCAAACCAACCGCATCTTCTTGGTCTGCCTGTAGTTGTTCCAAACTCTCCGCCAATATTTCTGATTTTTTCACCTGTTACATCAGTCAGCTCCGTAATAAACGGCCCTTCTCCGACTCTTGTAACATAAGCCTTTGTAACCCCGATAACATTATCAATATGAGTAGGCCCTATTCCGCTTCCGGTTGCGGCACCACCGCCTATAGGGTTTGAGCTTGTAACAAAAGGATACGTTCCGTAATCAATATCAAGCATTATGCCCTGCGCACCTTCAAAAAGTATCTTTTTATCATCCTTCAAGGCATTTGACAGCTTCTCTACCCACTCGTTATATACATAAGGCTCAAAAATCTTTGCATATTCACGGCATTTCTTCAGCATTTCTTCTTTTGTATAAGTTTTTGTATTATAAACCTTTTCCAATATTTTATTTTTTAAAGGAAGAATAGCATCTAACCTTGAATTTAAAAGTTCTTCATCATATAAATCCTGAATTTTCAGTCCATATCTACCGATTTTATCCGAATAAGTAGGTCCTATACCTTTTTTCGTAGTACCTATTTTATTTTTACCCGAATTATCTTCGCTGATTCCGTCTATATCAATATGATAAGGTAAAGTAACAGTAGCAAGCGGACTTATTTTTAATAAAGATAAATCAACCCCTCTTGATATCAATTCGGAAGTTTCTTCCAAAAAAGTTTCGGGATGAATAACCGTACCTGCACCTATAAAACAAAACTTATTTTTATAAAGTACACCTGAGGGTACAAGATGAAATTTATATTTTTCATTATTTACAACAACGGTATGCCCTGCATTACATCCGCCTTGATATCTTATAATCAAATCAGCATACTCGGCAAGCAAATCGGTAATTTTGGCTTTCCCTTCATCACCCCACTGCGCTCCGACGACTACCGTATTTTTCATCGTTTATTTCCCTTTATTTATCCCTCTCACTTCCTAATTATAAACCAAAATATTACTTTAAATTCTTATATTTTGTAAACTTTTTTAAATTTAATCTGGTGTCGCAAATTTTTACTATCACCTTCGGCTTATCGTAAAAATGTACTCGGACAATATTTTTGAATAAAAAAAAGGTCGCATTAGCGACCACAGTCTTGTTATGGAGAAAAGGAGTGAAGGAAAATAAGTAATAAAGAAAAGTAACTATATTATCTATATTCCACATAACTTAATATATAAAACATATATATAAATTATATATTAAAAATTGTAATAAAATAACAGACCCCAATAAGGGTCTGTTTTATATTATATAAAATTAATTAATTATTTCTTAAAAGGTATAGATATAACAAGTTTTTGACCGTCTTTTTTCTTCATAATAGCGGAAAGGTCGGCATTTTCAGGTAATAAAAAATCTTGAGAAAAAGAGATGGTTTCCTGATTATTTTTATCGGACACTTCGGAGTTGCCGAAAACAGTAAGTTTCTTACCGTTAATATTGTAATTAACCTTATTTTCATCATTTTGAAAAGGTTTTAACCCGATAATAATATCAATTCCGTCATCATCATAATCGGTTTTAACTTTTACAGGGTTCATAGCAGACATAAATTCAAACGGTTTTTTACCTATTTTTTGAAAATGCCTGTCTAATTCTCTGTCTAAATTTTTATCAAAATCGGCTTCCCAATCATCCTGAAAATCAGGAAACATTTTTTTATCAAAACCAAAAGGATTTTTAAAGTCATGTTTTTTAAATTCTTTCATCTGGTTTCTTTGGAACCTGTCAAAATCACGCAAAAGGCTTTCGGCATGCCTGTCAATACCCGATTGGTATTTATAAAAGCTTCTTTGCATAATTTGGTCAGTTACGAAATAGACGGCAAGGAATGCACCTAAGAATGCCGCAAGCACCATAGCCGCACATTTTTTCCAACAGTGATTACGAAAACAAATATTATTATTTAAATCAGTGTTGGTATTTTCGTTAAGATTGTTGTTTTCTTCCATAGAATTGCCTTTCTTTCTTTTTATTTAATATTATATTGCGGCATAACCGCTTGGAGCAGTTTAATGCTGCGCACTTCTCAATACGCCACTCGCAAATTTTTACTCACACCTTCGGCTTATCGTAAAAATTTACTCGGACATTGTCAGTTTTCGATACAGTTATTTAAGTATTCTATAGTATCCAGCTTATTATTATACAAAAATTTCAAGAAATACAGATAGTTTATATCGTGGGATGAAACGGTAATATTGATTTCAAATCCGTCAGAGCAAAAAGGTTCGTAATCATAGATAACATAGCTGTTATATTTACTTTTCCACTCTTTTTTATCAACGGAACAGTTATTTTCTTCTGCGGTTCGTTCCAACCAGGGGATAATATCTTTGGCAACATTCTTGAATTCAAGCCGGCTTCTTTGATTAAATCCGTTAATATATTTTTCGACTAGCATTTTCTAATACCCCGTAATGACTTATTTACATACTTCCTATCTCAAATGAGAGATATATTAAGTTTAATTTTAAAATCGTTAAAAAAAAACGGACAAATGTCCAATCTTAAATATATATATTAGGACTATTTTTTGAGTACTATGAACTATAATACAAATAGTAATTGTAATTAAAACACTTATTATTACTGGATTTTAACTCGGATATAAAGATTATATTAAAAAAACGGGATTTAGAAATTTTTTCCCTATAATATAATAAGAAGATTTAAAGAAAAAGAGGCATAATAAATGAGCACAGTATTATTACCAATAAAAGAATATTTAAATGAACTTGAAAATGCTGATAACAATGCAAAAAATAAAATAGAAAACGAACTTGTAAACTTTGGAGAAAAAGCAGTACCTTCACTTGTAGATTCACTGCAAATCGTTAAAGGCAAAACAAGAGGTATTGTTGCAATGGTTCTTATCAGAATCGGCGAATCTTCCATCGATTATCTAAAAAAAGCAGCTCAATCCAACAGCGATTTTGAATGGATTGCAAATTATTTAATCACTGAAATTAAAGGTGCCGCTTAAAAAAAGCTTAACAATAATTTATATTAAAAAAAAATAAAAAAGACTGCTAATCAGGCAGTCTTTTTTAATCTGGTGTCGCAAAGCTCATTCTTCGCTTCTTTTTTATTAATCCGAAACCATTTCATTTATGAGCTTACGGCAAAAATCAACAATTTGTTTTTCAAACAGTTCGCCGTCAAAACATCCGTAATACTCTTTTTTCCACCAATTTTCTTTGTAATCGGGCATGGGATAACGTATTTTTAGAACATGAATATCATTATATTTAACTTCTTTCACAACATTTTCGGTATCAATAACTGCGAATTTAAACGGTCTGTTTTGGCGCATTCTTAAAAGCTGAAAATATTGAGCATTAACCTCCTCGCAGTCGCCCGGGATTTGCACAAAAAGTATTGGGGTTTTATCAAGTATCGCTTTTTCAAAATTTTCTATTCTATCGGCATAAAGAGTTATTAATTTATACAAATCATTTTCTTTAAAGCGTTTATCGTGTGAAAATTCAATACAATTAGGAGCCTTAATCCAATATTTACCGTTATATTCCAAGTCATAGAATATTTCCGAGAAATCGGTTTTCAAGAGTTTTGTTATTTCGGGGATACCAAAAACGGCAAGGTCAAAAGGATACGACGGTTCACCCATAAATTTTGACGGTTTTAATTTCCATCTTGTTAATATGGTGCGGGGCATACAATTTTGACCCAACGGTATTATATTTACTTTTCTTTTAAATATACTCATAAATTTATAATAATCAAATTATAATGTTTTTTCAATCAAATATTAGTAAGATAAAATATTTTATTGTATAATCAGACCAAGAGGATTGCTATGAAATCATATATAAAAGATTACTTTTTTCTGACGGTCGGGGCATTAATATATGCATTTGCTATTGAAGGTTTTTTAGTGCCGAGCCATATAATAGACGGAGGAATTACAGGTATATCAATGATTTTAAGCAAATTATCCGCTAAACCGTTAGGTATATTTATTATAATAATCAACCTTCCGTTTATAATACTTGCACTGCAAAAACTCGGGAAACGGTTTGTTTTTTCAACTTTTTACGCAATAATGATTTTTGCAATCGGAGTTACAATATTTTCAAGGCTGCTTCACGGTCAGTGTATAATTCCCGATTTAGAGCTGTTTTTGGTATCCATTTTCGGAGGATTAATACTGGGTTCGGGAGTCGGACTTGTTATAAGAAACGGTTCTTCGCTTGACGGAACGGAAATTATGGCGATATATGCAACAAAAAAAATAGCATTTTCCGTAGGCGAAATAATAATGTTTATAAACTTATTCATATTTACACTGGCAGGTTTTGTATATGATTGGCAGCATGCCCTGTATTCGATAGTTACTTATTTTGTGGCATATAAAACGATGGATGTTGTTATAGAGGGTTTAAACGAATCAAAATCGGTTTTTGTAATAACCGATTATTCCGAAGAAATCGGCAAAGACATTATGGAGAAAATGGATGTCAGTGTTACTTATATTGATGCCGAAGGCGGATATTCGGGTGCTAAAAAAAGAATAGTTTACTGCGTTATTTCCCGTTTGCAAGTCCAAAAACTCAAAGAAATAGCTAAAGATACCGACCCCAGAGCTTTTATTGCCATTGAAAATGTTTATGAAGTCGAAGGAGTCAGAATAAAAAAAAGAAAAATTTAGCACATTAAAAATATGGAATTGTAAATTAAATTTATTTGAGTTAAATTATAAATATTAAAATATTGAGATTACAGGGAATAAGAAATGTTAACTACAACATCAATGAAGTCGCATGGATGCGGTGAAATAACGAAGAATGAAATAGGAAAAGAAGTAACAATAGCCGGATGGGTTTCCGCAGTAAGAGATTTAGGCGGAATTATTTTTGTAGAAGTAAGAGATAAATCAGGTTTATTCCAGCTTGTATCCGATCCTAAAAAAAATCCTCAGGTATATGATATATTCCAAAAGTTAAGAGATGAATATGTAATACAGGCAACGGGTATAGTATCCCAAAGACCCGAAGAAACATATAATGATAAGCTTGCAACAGGATATATAGAAGTTTATCCTACTGCCATAAAAATATTATCAACGGCAGCCGTACTGCCTTTCCCATTAAATTCGGATGAAGTCGGCGAAGATATAAGATTAAAATATCGCTATTTGGATTTAAGGCAGGAAAAGGTTATAAATTGCCTAAAATTAAGACACGAAATAGTAAAAACAATTCGTGACTACTTAAACAGCCAAAACTTTATGGAGGTTGAAACACCGATATTGATAAAAACAACCCCCGAAGGTGCTAGAGATTATCTTGTTCCCAGTCGTGTTCAACCGGGCAAGTTCTATGCACTTCCGCAATCACCCCAAATTTTTAAACAATTATTAATGGTAGGCGGTATAGAACGTTATTATCAAATAGCTAAATGCTTTAGAGATGAAGACTTGAGAGCTGACAGACAGCCTGAATTTACTCAGGTAGATATGGAAATGTCTTTCGTAACTCAGCAGGACATAATGAATATGGTTGAAGGCTTGTTAAAACAAGTATTTAGGATTGTCGGATATGAAACTCCCGATAAAATACCCGTTATGACTTATCAGGAAGCTATGGATAAATACGGAAGTGACAGACCTGATTTGCGTTTCGGACTTGAATTATTTGATATCGGCGATATTATAATGAATTCAAATTTCGAAATAATTAAAGATACACTAAAAGCAGGCGGAATAGTCAGAGCTATCAAAATCCCGGGTATCGCAAATTATTCAAGAAAAGAAATAGACGATTTAACAAAACTTGCAATATCTTATGGTGCTAAAGCACTTGCAAATATTATGTACTTAGAAGACGGTACGGCTAAATCCCCTGTTCTTAAGTTCTTAACGGAAGAACAAGCCGAACAAATCAAACAAAGAGCAGCAGCAAAGCCCGGTGACGTGGTATTCTTCGTTGCCGACAAACCTAAAGTAACTTATGATGTTATGGGCAGATTCAGACTATACTTCGGCGACAGATTGGGTTTGATTGATAAAAATGCTCACGCTTTGTTATGGGTAGTAGACTTCCCGATGTTTGAATACTCGGAAGAAGATAACAGATACGTATCCGTTCACCATCCGTTTACTATGCCAAACCTTGAAGATATAGATAAAATGGAAAGCGATCCTGCGCATTGCCGTTCAATAGCTTATGATATAGTTTATAACGGTACCGAATTAGGCGGTGGCAGCGTAAGAATTCATGACGGAGATATTCAAAAAAGAGTATTCAAAGCACTCGGATTATCTGACGAGGAAACTCAAGAAAAATTCGGATTTATGATAAACGCTTTTAAATACGGAACTCCTCCGCATGCCGGTTTGGCTTTAGGTTTAGACAGGGTTGTTGCGCTATTGGCAAAAACAGATTCAATCAGAGATGTAATAGCTTTCCCGAAAAACTCGGCAGCAAAATGTTTAATGACAGATGCACCTGCCACTGCTACAGAAGATCAACTTAGAGAATTACATCTCAGATTAACGGTTAAAACTAATTAATTTATATAACGGAAGTATAATTACAGATTATTATGCTTCCGTTAATTTTATAAACAGGAAAGTGAAATGGAAGATATAAAACAAATTTGGGAAGAAGTCCTTGAACTGTTAAAGGATAAGATAGTTGCAACCACTTATGAAACATGGGTTTTGCCGTTGGTTCCGCATTCACTGGAAGATAATTGCTTTTGTGTGTTAACGGGACAAAATCTTGCTATTCAAATTCTGCAAAAAAATAAAAAGGAAATCTCTAAAGCTTTATCACAAGTTTGTAAAAAAGATGTATTTTTTAAAATAATATATGACGAAGACCTTCATAAACAACTGGAAAAAGAAAAACAGCAGGCAAAAAAAGAAGAAGAAAAAGAATTTATAAAAAATCTTGAAAAGAAAATAGTATCTTCCAAATATGACGGCTTAAAGCAAATGCGCTCAGACTGTAATCTGAATTTAAAATATAAGTTCGATAATTTTGTGGTAGGAGCGAGCAATAAATTTGCCTACGCAGTATCGGTTGCAGTTGCAAAAGACCCCGGAAAACAATATAATCCCTTATTTATATACGGCGGTTCGGGACTTGGGAAAACTCATCTTTTGCAGGCTATCGGGCATGATATTCTTTTTAATAAGCCTAAACTCAAAGTAAAATACATTAAAGCGGAAGAATTTATTAATGACCTTGTTAATTCCATTGCAAAAGGTATGGATAAAACAGGCGATAAAAATAAAAAAATGAATGAATTCAGAAATAAATACAGAAATGCGGATGTTCTGCTTATAGATGATATTCAATTAATTGAAGGAAAAGCAAGAACGGAAGAAGAAATGTTTAATACATTTGAGAGCCTGCATAATGCGGGGAAACAAATTGTATTTACTTCAGACCGTTCTCCGGATAAATTTGAGAATACTCCCGACAGACTCAAAACAAGATTTCAAATGGGTTTACTGGCTGATATTCAAATTCCGGATCTTGAAACAAGAATGGCAATATTAACAAAGCTGGCTTCCGACAGAAATATTGTTATAAATAATAATGTTATCGAATTTCTTGCCTCAGTATACAATAAAAATATCAGAGAACTTGAAGGCGCATTTAATACAATCAGCGCATATTCATCTATTAACGATGTTCCCATCACTGTTGATTCCGTAAAAAAAATTATAGGATACAACGAAAAAAGAAAAAATGTTACTGTAGAAGGTATTATAGATATAGTAGCAGGATTTTATAATATATCCGTTGACGACATAAAAAGTACAAACAGAAGTGCAAAAACCGCATACGCAAGACAAGTCGCAATTTATTTGGCAAAAGAATTGACAAACGAGAGCTTCCCGTTTATCGGCAATTGTTTTAACCGTAAACATACAACTATAATGTACTCGCATAAAACGGTCAAAACAGATATGCAGACTGACAGAAACTTAGCTGCCGACATAAATAAAATTATAAACGAAATTAACAAATAGAAAGGAAAAATATGAAAAAAAATTTACTTCTAATTACGGTAATTTCAGCAATGCCATTACTTCAAGCAAAAGCTTATGACTTAAGTTTCAGCGACATTAACCCGAATATTAATTATAACACAAATTCGGAAATTACAAATTTATCACCTGAAGCAATAACCTCAAATGCTTTAAATAAAATATCACAATTAAATAATCAAATAACTTCCATAGATAATTCCGTACAAAACTCATTTTTAACTTTGGTATCATTATTAACTTCCGAAAAAGAATCACAAACAATGAAATCCCAAATAACGCAGATAATAAATAATACAACGTTAAGCCAAACGGCAAAAAGTTCATCCGTTTCTCAATTAATAAACTCTTATGCTTCAACATTAGTAACCGACAAACAAAATGTAATAAATAAAATTTCTAAAATGACTCCTTCCGAAAAAGCAACATTGATAAATACAATAAAAACATTGGCACAAAACGAATATTCATACTTGAATGTAGCAGGTGAATATATTAAAACAGCAGGAAGTTTAACTAAATTATCACAAAATTCCGCTAATTTAGTAAGTAATCTTACCGCAATAAAAGATAGCGCAAATACAATAAGAAATAATGCAAATGCAATAAAAAACGTATTAACGCAAGTTTCAAGTATCGCAAAATCAAGCGGAGTAACTGTTGAAATATAAAATAACAAGAAAAGAACATACAATAAAAGGAGCCTCGAATTAATTCGAGGCTCCGTTTATTTATTTAAACTGGTGTCGCAAAGCTCATTCTTCGCTTGCTGTCTTGAAATTGCTTTATGCTCGGTCTTGTCGCTCCTTCGGCTACCGCCTTGTACTCGCTTCCGACCTCGCTTACCGGACTTCGTCCGTCCGCAATTTCGCTCGTTTTGTAACCTTTTCAATACGCCACTCGCAAGTTTTACCTACACCTTCAGCTTATCGTAAAAATTTACTCGGACAAATATTATAAAATAAATATAAAAAGAATTTCCGGTATAATCATTATTTATATA
The DNA here is from genome assembly GCA_947624665.1 of Candidatus Gastranaerophilales bacterium. Classification (GTDB taxonomy): domain Bacteria; phylum Cyanobacteriota; class Vampirovibrionia; order Gastranaerophilales; family Gastranaerophilaceae; genus Avigastranaerophilus. Next base: position 1,410 of record CANQLK010000046.1, on the reverse strand, counting down.
AATTATCAATTTGCATAGGGGGGGGGTAAATGTGGTAAAATTAATTTTGATATAAGATATTAAGAAATCTTAAAAAAGTATGATAATAAATATAAAAAAAATAATTTTTGTTATCTTTTTACTTTGCCTCAATATACATTTTTGTTCGTTTTGCTATGCAAATAATAATTATACAATTACTAAGTCATATTCTTGCGCCAAAACAGGCAAAACATTCAATGAAATAAAGCAAAAAAATAAATTTGGGATACTAAATGAAAAAGGAAAAATTATCGTTCCGATTATTTTTGATAAAACAGATGAAATCGCTATTTTTAATAAAACTGAATTCTTTTTATGCACAAAAGAAGGAAAATCATCTTTATATTCCGTTAATGGAGAAGAAATTATTCCTCTCAAATTAAAATCTTTTATACAACGTTTCTCAAATTATTTTATAATCCAAAATGTGAATAATAAGTATTCTGTTTGGTATTTTAACTATGTTTCAGGTAAAAGTTCTCCAATATTAGAAAATGAAGACTATATTGATAGCTATTTAATATCAGGTATTGATAAAAAAATTTATATAATTGCAAAACGAAATAATAAATTCGGGTTATTAAGCTATTTCCCCGATAAAGTTTTAGATGTAGCTATTCCTTTTGAATATGAAGATGTTTTTGGTACCAATCACACAAAATATTGTTTTGTTAAAAAGGATAATAAATGGCTCGTTGCAGATATGACAAACGGAAATATTCAAAAACGATTTAAATATGATAATTTAAATAAAAACAGATTAACATATAGAAATCTTCACGCTTTTGAAGTAACAAAAAAAAACAAAATCGTTATTCATGACTTATGGGAAAATAAATGTTATACAAAAAAACAATACGAAAGAAAACTTTATTTTGAAAAGATTTATAATAATATACCATATATTGGTTTTTTATTAATTATTTACTACAAAGTGGGAAATATATTCAGCAGATAAATTAAGCTGTACGTAGTCACTTCATTTTTTATAAAGAACTAAATATATTAATTTCTAAATTTACCTTACTGACCGATTTCGTTGATTTAAAATAATTCTATAATAACCTTGAAATTAAATTTTGACAGGCAAATACCTGTATAAAGTTCAACTGAAAGGATATTATATGAAAAAAATCGTAGTCAAATTCGGAAGCGTTATTGTTAATATTGTTGCTTTCCTCACCATTATCGGTATTGTTGTTTCCAGTATCATGGTTATGATGAATCAAGGACTCTGGGCAGGACTTGTTTCTTTATGGGGCGGTATCGTAGGATTCATCGCAGTTTTCTTTACTATTTATCTTGTTATGTCTATTAACGATAATTTAAAATGTATTAACGGTGATTTAAATACTAACTGCTAATTTATTAACAACCAATAAAAAAAAG
>CANQLK010000045.1 GCA_947624665.1 Candidatus Gastranaerophilales bacterium | reverse complement strand
CATGCCGTATCACCTGCTCCTATTTCGGCATTATTATCCGCAGCACTGTTAAATTCGGCATTTTTAATGATTTTAAAAGTCTTTAAAATAACAATATTGGCATCTTGTGACGGTTATGCAAGAATTATGCTTATTGTAATGGGATTTATTTCGATATTTGTTGCGGCGGTATTTATTTACCATATAAGTAACTATAAAAGACTTTTGGCATATTCATCAATTGAGAATATGGGAATATTAGCTATAGGAACAGCACTTGGCGGTTTGGGAACGGTGGCGGCATTTATTCATTTAATCGGGCATTCACTTGTAAAATCGGCATTTTTTATGACTTCGGGGAACATATTGAGAATATACGGAACGAAAGAAATAAAATCCGTAAATGCACTTATGAATCGTGATAAGACTACGGGATTTTTGTGGATGGCTTCTTTTTTGGCAATATCTGCATTTCCTCCTTCGGTATTGTTTATAAGTGAATTTATGATTATAAAAACGATGATTATAAAAAATAATTATGTATCAGCCGTAATATTTTTATTTTTGCTTACCGTAATACTTTACGGAATGGGTAGAGCGATAATAAATATGTGTTTCGGCGGCGAGAATTCGGAGTTTAAATTACAAAAATTACCTCTGGTTATGTATATACCTCAATTAATATTACTTTTGGCGGCATTTTTAGCCGGTATATACATGCCTGAAAATATTACGCAAATGATTGTAAACTCAGCGTCAGGATTTTAGGAGCAAAAAATGAATTGGAAAGTAACCGAAAATAATTCAAATATAAAATTAAGAGATATACCCACTGTAAATATAGAAGATATAAGAAATGATATCATAAGTTCAAACAGGCGAGTAATCGGATTTTTTGGGAATAAAGAGGAAGAAAAAATAAGATTATATATAATAACGGCTGATGATACGGAAGGGAAGATATATGTAAGTTCAGTATTATTTGCCCCCGAAACTAAAGAATACGAATCATTTACACGGGATATTCCTTCATTTCACATGTTTGAGCGGGAGTTTTATGAGGAATACAAAATAGAGCCGAAGAATCATCCTTGGTTGAAGCCGGTCAGAAAGAATCAGGACAAGTATGAATTTTTTAAGATGCAGGGGGAAGATGTTCATGAAGTAGCAGTAGGCCCTATTCACGCAGGAGTTATAGAACCCGGGCATTTCAGATTTATGTGTCAGGGAGAAAAAGTATATGAGCTTGAAATTATGCTTGGATATCAGCATAGAGGAATAGAAAAGCTGTTTTTGGGCGAGATAAATTCAAAGAAAAACAAATTAGCCGAATCGATATGCGGAGATAGGGTTATAGCACACAATACGGCATATTCTCAAGTAATAGAATCTTTAACGGAAACGAAAATTACGCAAAGAGCAAAATTAATAAGAAGAATTGCTTTAGAGATGGAGAGAATAGCAATACACATAGGTGATATGGGTGCTATAGCGGGAGATATGGCATATTTAACGGGTGCTTCGATATTTGGAACAACAAGAACATTGGTTATTAATACTATGTTGGAGATATCGGGAAGTAGGTTCGGAAGAGGCCTTGTTGAAATCGGAGGAGTCAATTTTGATATAAACAAAGAAATGTCCGATAAAATTGAAGCTATGTTAGATAAGGTTGAAAAGATTGTTGACAGAACGGTTTCAATAATGCTTAGAAGTCCGTCTTGTATATCCAGAATGGAAAAAACCGGAATCGTGACAAAAGAAATTGCTAAAAGTCTTGGAGCTGTCGGTATGGCTGCACGTTCATCGGGCATGGATATTGATTGCAGGTTTGATTTTAAAGATGAATTATACAATAAAAATGAGGGCGGATATAATTACAAAGCTTCAGGGGATGTGGATTCACGTTTCAAACAAAGATACAAAGAGGTAAAAGACTCTGTGATACACATAAAAAATTTTTTAAACAAATTGAAAAATTATGAAGAAGAAGAATTGAAAATCGGATTAAATGAAGTAAATCCTGACACAATGGCAATATCTGCGGTTGAAGGTTGGAGGGGTGAAATTGTACATATTGCATTGGTTGGCGGTAATTCAGAGATAATAAGGTATAAAATAAAAGACCCGTCATTTAATAATTGGTATATGCTTGCAATGGCGGTAAGAGATAACGGAATATCCGATTTCCCGTTATGCAATAAAAGTTTTAATTTATCATACAGCGGAAATGATTTATAAAAAAAGGAAATATAATGATAGATACAATTATACAAAAATATTATCAGGGAAAACAGTATATTGCTGATATCAAGAACGCACCGATAAAAGAACAATTCAGAGGTTATCCGATATTAAATTCGGAAGAGAAAGAGAGTGCGGATGAAAATAGCTGTCCTACAGGTGCATTAATAAAGAATCCGTTATCTGTAGATATGGGTAAATGCACATTCTGCGGGAATTGTCAGTGTAAAGCAATTAAATTCGGAAGTTTTTATAAATTAGGTTCGGATTCACGGGAAAAATTGGTAATAACAGGTGAACTTACCGAACAAGAATACGAAAAAACGGCAATAAAATCACGTAAAGAGATAAAAAAAGTATTTTCAAAATCTTTAAAATTAAGACAGGTATCAGCTGGCGGATGTAACGGTTGTGAAATGGAATTAAACGCATGTTCGAACTGTAATTTTGATATGGGAAGATTTGGAATAGATTTTGTAGCTTCGCCAAGGCATGCAGACGGGTTGGTAATTACGGGCCCGATAACAAAGAATATGGCTTTTGCACTAGAGGATTGCTATAAATCCGTACCTAATCCGAAAATAGTAATATTGACGGGAGCTTGTGCTATTTCGGGCGGTATTTTCCAAAAATCGGATATGCTAAACAGAGAATTTCTTGAAAAATATCCCGCAGACTTATATATTCCCGGATGCCCCGTACATCCTCTAACCTTTATTAATGCTGTTTTGAGTTTTATTTCAAATTAATTGTCCGAGTAAATTTTTACGATAAGCCGAAGGTGTGAGTAAAAATTTGCGAGTTGCGACACTAGATTAAATCATTTTGAAGTTTTACGAAATTTTCAGACAAAATCATATATATGAACGGTAAAAATATTTTCAAGCGTACATATAATGTATAATAGGGAACAATGTATGGAAATTTCAGGAAACAGCATAAATCAGCCGGTAAATTTTTATACCAAAAATACCGGAAACACAATAAATATGGCAATAACGGATGCAAGTAGGGCTTTAGAAGCAGGTATAACTCCACCCGAATTTGTTCTGAAAGAAAAAAATGTTACTCTGCCCAAAAGAAAAAGAAGAAAAGGTAATAAGCGCTTAAACACTCTTGACACCGACTATATTCCTGATGGAATTTCCGAAACGGATATTGAAGAAAACGAAGAAAATATATTTTCAAATCAACCTAAAATAATAAAAGAAAAAAAAATAAGAAAAGTAATTGATTATTTTTTTAGCTCTATTCCCCTTGTTAACTGCTTTTATCTAAAACAGAAGCAGAAAACAATTAAAAATGCCGTTTCAATTTTAAACAATATTAATCAAAATGTTGATGATTTAATAAATACAGCAGTTCCAATAGGGGAAGAAGGCAATCTGTATGCGGATTATGCGGATAATTTAAAAAAAGCGGCAGGACTTATAGGTAAAATCAATAAAAAATATAATTAAACCTAACCAAAACATATCCTTTAGCTCATATTTAAGCTTCATAAGGATACATTTTAAAAATTTTTTCGAAAAATCGGAATAAAATTTTGATATTAAGTTTCTATAATATTTTTAAGATTTTTTCTTTACTAATTAAATTATTTACAATACTATGTTATTAGTTTTTATACGAATAAATTCATGAAGAAACAGATATTCGAATAAGACAAAAAATAAATAACAGTAGAAAAAAAAGAGGGTATACCAGTGGAAAATTTTGTTCCGGACATATTTGGAAAAAAAGAAAATAGTAATACAACAACCCCGCAGCAAACAGCAGGAACACCTGCCGATATAAAGGTTATCGGAGTAGGCGGCGGCGGTGGTAACGCTGTTAACAGAATGATAGAAGCAGGTTTAAGCGGAGTTGAATTTTGGGCATTAAATACGGATGTACAAGTGCTTGAAAGTTCGAAAGCACCTAATAAAATCAGAATAGGAAGCAAACTGACAAACGGTCTTGGTGCAGGCGGTAATCCGGAAAAGGGTGAAAAATCTGCTGAAGAAACCAGAGATGAAATTGTAAACGCAATCGGTAAAGCAGATATGGTATTCGTAACCGCAGGCATGGGCGGCGGAACAGGTACGGGTGCTGCTCCCGTTGTTGCAAGAATTGCAAAAGAACTCGGAGCTTTAACTGTCGGCGTTGTTACAAAACCTTTCAGCTTTGAAGGTAAAAAAAGAATGAATCAGGCACTTCAAGGTCTTGAAAAACTAAAAGAAACAGTTGATGCATTGATTGTTATTCCGAATGATAAATTGCTTGAAGTTGTTGAACGCAGAACTACTTTAAGAGAATCTTTTAAAATTGTTGATGAGATTCTTTTAAGAGGTGTTCAGGGTATATCCGATATAATAACCGTTCCGGGGTTAATAAATGTTGATTTCGCCGACGTAAGAAGCGTAATGGAATCATCAGGTTCGGCATTAATGGGTATAGGTAGAGGTACGGGAGAAGGCAGAGCTTTAGAAGCTGCTAAATATGCAATTAATTCTCCTCTGCTTGAAACATCAATCAACGGCGCTTCCGGTATAATTATGAATGTAACCGGCGGCCCCGATATGACTCTGTTTGAAGTATCCGATGCTGCTAAAGTTATACACGATGCGGTTTCGGAAGATGCAACCGTTCACTTTGGTGCAGTTGTTGACGAAAGAATTCAAGGCGAAATTCAAATTACCGTTATTGCTACGGGTTTTGAACTAAAGAAAAATCAGGTTGATGCATTTGCTCAGGAAGCAGTTGACGAAAATAAACCGTTTAATATTGAAGCTTATTTTGGCAGCTCTACTCCAACTAATCCCGAGCAAAAATCTCAATTGGGTTCAATTCTTGATATACCCGAATTCTTAAAAAAATAGTAAAGAGCGATAAGAAAAAGCGATAAGAAGTAAAAAGGTTGTTATAATTAACAACCTTTTTTATTTTAAATTTAAAGAATCAAGAGTTTTTTTACTCGCTACAATCGAAGTAACAGGCTGATTAGCGAATACATAATTAGCTGCATTCCTTATATCATCAGGTGTTAATTTATCTATGGCTTCATATAAAGAACTGAAATATTTAATACCATAAGGAGAATCTTTTGTAATAGAAAGAGTATAGTTTTTATCCGCATTGGTTTCTATGGAATTAAGAATTTGTGTTTTAAGAGTTGTTTTTGCGTTTTCAAGTTCTTTATCGGTAACATTTTGGGTTTTAAGCAGTTCAACATTTCTGTTAAACCCTTCAAGTGCTTTATTTAAATTCTCCGGACTTCCTTCTTTCGGGTCGGGACTGTCGGTTGTAGTTTTAATGTACAGTGTAAAATTACCTGTATCTCTAACAGAGAAGCAATTAGATGAAACGGTATATGCAAGTTTTTTATCTTCTCTTAAATCGGAGAATAATCTTGATGACATGCCCGAGCCTAAAATAATATTCATGACTTTAATTTTAGCGATATCATCAATATTTTCGGAATTTTTATAGGTATAATTTTGAACTATTTCAGCCTGAGCTCTTTCATCTTCTTGAACCAGTATTTTTGATTGTGAAATCGGCTTATATATATAATAATTTGGTGATTTTTCAAGTGAGTAGGGTTTAACGTCTTGAAGAGTTGACAACATATTATTATATGTATCTTTTAATGCGGGATTTTGGCTTAAAGCACAGGTTAATGTCGAATTTGCTTGTGATGATGACATAATTTGTGCATACAAATTCCGTATATCATTCAGTGTTAATGCTTCAAGTTGTTGTAATCTTTCTTCTTTTAAGTCGTATGCTCTTAGTTGAGGATACAATTCTTTTTCCAGTTTATCATAGGCACTGACATTTTCTGATTTTATTAAATCTCTTTCAATGTTTTTGGCTCTTTGAAATTCAGCCTCGGTAAAATTAGGATTGTTTAATGTTTCAAGTAACATTGATAATGCTTGAGGCATGTTTTCTTCCGTAAAATCTGATAATACATTAAGTCCTTTTGCGTTTGCACTTATATTTAAACTTATATCAAAGGAATTTTTCAAATCATTATATGTATCGTTATCTTTATATAAACTGCCTCTGTTTAGCAAATATGTCAAAATATTCAAAGCAGGCTGTGGAACTTGACTGAGTTCATTCGTAGTATAAGTTAAATCTAAAGAGGATTTAGCTCCCGGAGTACCTTCTACTATCGTTGTTTCGATATTATTCGGCAGTCTATATTGAACGGCACTGTTTTCAACATCCATAATATTTTGTTTGGGTTTAGCTGCTCCTTTAAATGAAACGCCATTTTGGATTTGATTTTGGTAAGCCATTTTGTAATTATTATTAATTGACTCGGAGTTTGCATTTTTTTCATGCGAAACGCACATGGAAACTTTATTTAAATCAAGGAATTTTTTTGCGGTTTGAGATATGTCTTCCAGCGTAATTGAATTAATAATATTAATAACTTCGTTAAAATAATCATAGTTATTTTCAAGAGCTGCCATTGTAAGAGCGCTGTTTAAATTTTCCGAAGCTTCTGAAGCTGATATTATAGAGTTAATATAGCGTTTTTTTATGTTATCGAGCATTTTTTGTGACGGAGGATTATTATATAATTCGGACAATTTTTCATAAATTGTTTTAATAGTCGGTTCTATTTGGTTTTCACTGCATATAACATTTCCTATTACTGCCTGAGCTCCGTCGGGTTTATTTTGAATTTTTTCTTTGTAGAAATTCATATATAAACCGTCTTTATCCAAAGATTTTGCAAAATCGGAAGAAGAAGACATTAATAATTTAAGCAGAATATCTATTTTTTTGTTATCCGAGCTTGAAGTTCCTTCAGGGATTGCGAAGCACATTACAATATCGGCATTATTTGCATTCGGCTTTATTATATCTTCTCTGACGGGTTTATCGGTGTATTTAATCGGTTCATAATGTCTTTTATTTATATTCGAATAGTCATTTTGTTTATTATAATATTTAGAAACCAGTTTTATTGTTTCATCGGTATCTACATCTCCTGTTATAACCGTAACGGCATTATCGGGGGTATACCATGTGTTAAAGTAATCAAGTACTTTTTCTCTTGTAAAAGAGTTAATATTATCTTTAGTGCCTAAAATAAAGTTGTCTGATTGAGTATTAATATTAAAAAGATTTTTCAATGCTATGCAGCAGGAAACATCTGACGGCATGTCTTTATACATATCGATTTCGGATTTAACGGGTTCTTTTTCCTTTTCCAATTGTTCGATAGGGAAAGAAGGGAATTGACTCAGCTGTGAATTTAATTTTATTGCTTTTTCCAAAGAGTCGTCATCAAGAAGTTGAAGACTTAAATAATAGTCTGTAGTGGCAAAGTTAGTAGAAGCGTTTGTATTTGCGCCTAGTTCGGAAGTTTTTTTATCGTATTCGTCGGGGGCAAGGTCTTTGCTTCCGTTAAACAAATTATGTTCGATGTAGTGGCTAATACCTCTAATATCTTCCGTTTCGTTTAGGGAACCGACATTGTATGAGGTTTTAACCATTGTCGGTCCTTTTTTTGGTGCAATTATAACCTTTTGACCGTTTGCAAGTTTAAATATACTTGCTTTATCCTTCAGTCCGGGAACTGTTATTTCCCCAAGTTTTGTATACGATATCGGGTTATCTTTATTGATTAATGATTGACCCGCATTATATATTGAAGGTAATTCAGACGAGGATATTTCTTTTGTTTGTGCGGTTTTAGAGGACTCCTGCTGCTGAATTTTGTTTTTAAAATTTACTTCATTTATAGATTTAATATTTGTATTTGATATCTGCATTGTGAAGAATTCCCAACAATTTAATTAAATAAACTTTCAAATATATAAAAAATTGATATAATAATATAGGAAGTTTATAAATATTTACACAATAATGCCCGCAAAAAATAAAATTATGGTTTTTATTAGGAATGAAAGTGAATAAAAAGCATGACAAATATAACCCGATTATATCCTCAATACCGAAGAAGTGAAGACCGCAGGCAGCATAATATACCTGTAGCTGTTGAACGCCGTTCCGGCATGGACAGAAGAGGACAAAGCCGAATTAGTTTAGATAAACAATTAACAAAAGATATATATGAAGTTAAAAGTCAGGTTGCAAAAATTGAATCTTTAGCTCCTAAATTGTTCGAAAATAATATTATGACTCAAAGTCAGACTTTTGCTTCGATGAATAATTTTACTCAGGATTTACTTGTTAAAGAAACCAAACCTGATAGTGCGGAAATAGCAAGGCAGGAAGCACAATTAAGAGATAAAGCTTCGACTTCGTTTCAAATGGGTGTTCTTTCGGCGGCTCTTGCGGGCGCAATCGCCGTTTCATTTATGGGTACTACGGGAGCAATTATTGCTATAGGCACCGGTTTATATATCGGTGCAAGAGTTATTAAAGCCCTTGTTGTTAAAGAGATGAAAGAAGAAGATATTAAAACAAAAAATCAATAATTTATTTTGATTTATCTGTTTTTTCCGCCAAGTATGTTGATATTAAAGGAAGTATTCCGTAATATATTCCCGCAAATATTAATGTGGGTCTTAATACATTTATTCCATCTATGTATTTGTTAAGCTTTGGATTATTTTTATTTATTTGGGAAAATTTATCTATAAAATTTTTACTGCTTTTTTTAACCAGACTGTCAAGGCTGAATCCGCCGATAACTGAAATTGCTGTTGAGATAAGGTTGTTAAAAACCAACGGCTTTTTCCTTTTTTCATCTATTTTATTGCTTTTTATAGTTCTGTGAGCAAAAGATGCCGTTAATAATATATCTGTTGCAATAGACATATTTCTTGTAATATCGGCACTTTTATCGCTGAATTTTTTTGCTAAATTTTGAACGGCAGGCATGTTTAATAATTTACCTGCACCTTTAGCTGCTGTTTCACTCAATATCCCTTTAAAAGAAGGATTTTTTGCTGTTAAATCGCTTGATTGCTTAAAATCTTTATCAAATATTGATTTTGTATTATTTATAAAATAAGTTTCGGTTGCGTTATATTTATTTTTAGGTGGATTTTCTTTCTTTCCAAAAATAAGCTTCATCGCTAAAGGCATTAAAGTTACCGTTATCATTGATTTTGGTATAGCTGTTATTAAAGAAGGTGTTTGCTTTATCACTTGTGAGGCAAATTTATAATTTTGAGATTGTTCAAGCGATTTAGCACCTGATTTTAATGTATTAACGGTTTTTTTGTTTAAATATTTATAAGGATTTTTGTCTATCTTTTTTATTCCGTTTTCAATTGGAATGGCAATAAGTTCTGCCAGCGAAAATTTAACTAAACCTGATACAACGGAGTTTGCTATAGCATGCTGTTTGTTTTCTTTTTTTACGTTCGGTGTCAGAGAAATTGATAACGGTTTGACACCTGATGCCATAACGAATGTAGTTGCGGCAACAAAAGAAGCACTATGGTCTGAAATCATTTCCAGACCTTTTAATACCGCTTTGTTATTCCAAATGCTTTTAAATGCGGTTTGTGATTTTGTTATTCCGGTTTGGCTTGTTATTCTCATATTATTAAAGAACTATAAAAATATTTGAAATTAAATAATATATTAAAACAAGTTAATTTTATTTTATAATCGGTATATGAATTTTATTGAGATTGTAAAAAAAGAATTTGATAATTTCTCGATATCGGAAAAAATATTGTTTCCGTTGATAATTATGTTTACAATAATAATTTCTTTTGTAATGAAAGACAGTAAAATTGCGTTAATTTCGGCGGTATGCGGAATAAGTTATACGCTTTTGGCGGGTAAGGGCAGAGTATCTTGCTATTTTATAGGAATAATAGGAACTTTGTGCTACTGTTATATTTCTTTAATAAACGCCTTATACGGTCAGCTTATCTTGTATGCGTTATATTATTTCCCTATGGCGCTTATAGGGATTTATCAATGGAAAAAGCATTTTAAAAAGGATACAAGAGAAATCGAAAAAACAAAATTATCCTATAAAGAAAGAATAATATATTTATTTTGTGCTGTTTTCGCTTGGGTGATAACGTCCTTCTTATTAATGAAAACAGCGGATTTAAAACCCGTTATGGATTCTTTTGCTTTGGTCTTTTCCGTATTGGGACAGTATTTAACTGTCAAAAGATGTATTGAACAATGGTATATATGGACATTTGTTAATATAATTTCAATGATAATGTGGATATATGCCTATATAGACGGTTCAAATTGTTTTGCCACAATATTAATGTGGGCTGTCTATCTCGTTTTAGGCTTGTATTTCCTTGTTAAATGGAAAAAAGAAGTAAATTAAAACGAAATTTCTTTTTTAAATATATCTATACAGCCAAATAGTTTATATTTAATCTTATTTTCATAATAATAGACTTTTAAAATTTTTATTCCAAAAATAAAAATATTTTCTTTTTTATAACAGTCATTTCTTTCGGGGAGTTTTATATTATTTTCTTTTGCGTAAGATAAAAGTTCATTTAATGCCCAATTAAAGTCCTCTTTTTTCTTTGAGGATTGGCTGTTAATAATAGATGACTGATTTTTTCTATAGTTATAGTATGTTTCAGGTACCGTCACCATATTTTTTAATTTATGAACAATTTTTACGGTAACTGCGATATCTTCAAAATTCCTGCCTATCGGGAAAGAAAATTCTTTAAGAGCTTCTCTCTTATAAATTTTGTTCCAAACATAATTATCATAAGGAATTTTGTCTGCAATAATCTTATCATTAATTTGGGTGTAAACTTGTTCTTTTGTATATTTTTTTCTGGCGGATTTAAAAAATTTACCGCATCTTTTAAAACCTGCACATGCGATTTCACAATTATATTTTACGGCAGAATTATATAATTTTTCAAAGAAATTCAGGTCAACCCAATCATCAGAGTCAACAAAACCAATGTATTCACCGTTTGCTTTTTTTAATCCCGAATTTCTTGCACCTGAAAGTCCTTGATTTTCTTGATTGATTATTATAATACGTGAATCTTTTTTTGCATATCTTTCAAGTATTTCAAGAGAATTATCGGTGGAACCGTCATTTACACATATAATTTCAATATCCTTTAATGTTTGATTTATTAAGCTTTGAAGGCATTTATCCAAATATTTTTCCACATTATAAACCGGTACTATTATGCTGACTTTTGCCATAGGGTTGTAATCCTTATTTTTGTTATATCAACCAAATATTAACATAAATAAAAAGTAAAGAGAACAATAAAAAGGAATACCAAAAGGTATTCCTTAAAAATTGCCTTGAGCAGAGAAATTTTTTTATTGATTTTAACAGTGCATAGAAAAATGATAAATTTTTTCAATAAGTCTATAGAAAAAATGTAAAATTTTTAAAAAACTTCATCGAAAAAATGTAGTATAATTGCAGGATATACAAAATATCAAGAAATGTTACTATATCATAGAGAAAGATTATGAAAAGATATGCAATTAAACAACTTATAGCTTGGAAAAAGAGCCAAAACCGTAAACCTCTTATAATAAGAGGAGCCAGGCAAGTCGGTAAAACTTGGCTTATGAAAGAGTTCGGCAAATCACACTACAAAAAAACTATTTATATTAACTTTGAAAATAACGACTTAATGCGAGAGCATTTTTCAAAAGATTTAAATACGAATAGAATTATTGAAGGTTTAGA
>CANQLK010000044.1 GCA_947624665.1 Candidatus Gastranaerophilales bacterium | reverse complement strand
CCATAGGGTGATACTACCCCCATGCCTGTTACTACTACACGTCTTTTTGTCATTTTTTCACCTATTTGCTAATTAATAATAATGAGGAGAACTTGCAATATTCAAGAACCCCTCATTAAATCCTGTATTGATTTTATCGGGCAATTATGAATTTGCTTCGATATAATTTACTGCATCTTGAACAGTTGCAATTTTTTCAGCTTCTTCATCGGGGATTTCACATCCGAATTCTTCTTCGAATGCCATAACCAATTCTACCGTATCCAATGAATCAGCTCCTAAGTCTGCTGTGAAGCTTGCTTCGGGAGTAACTGCACTTGCATCAACACTTAATTGTTCAACAACTACTTTTTTTACTCTCTCTAGAACGTCACTCATTTTTTCTACCTCATTTTAACTAATACTTAAATTTAATTTTCTTCAATTATTATACTATCTACAAACAAATTTGCAAATTTATATTTTTATATTACAAGACCTCCGTCGACACCGATAACCTGACCTGTAATATATAAAGCATCATCAGCCAAAAATTTAACCGTTTTTGCAATATCCTCAGGCTGACCGAGTCTTTTTAAAGGTATATGCTCGGTAATTTTTTCGGCATCGAGTCCTTTTGTCATATCCGTTGAAATAAATCCCGGAGCTATAGCATTAACTCTGATATTTCTTGAACCTAATTCTTTTGCCAAGGATTTAGTAAAACCAATTAAACCTGCCTTTGCGGCTGAGTAGTTTGCTTGTCCGGCATTTCCCATTCTTCCCGCAATACTTGACATGTTTATAATACAACCGTATCTTTGTTTTATCATAGTTTTTATAACTGCATTGGTCATATAATAAACACTATTCAGATTTGTATTGATAACTGCTTCCCAGTTTTCACGGTTCATTCGCATAAATAAACCGTCACGTGTAATGCCTGCATTATTAACGAGGACATCAGCTTTACCGAAGTCACTAAGAATTTGTTCAACCGCAGACGAACAGGAATTTGCATCAGCGACATCAAACTTATAAGCTTTTGCTTTTACATTTAAAGCTTTCAATTCATCCAAAGTTTTATTAGCGGCTTCATCATTACCTGCATAAGTAATGGCAATATCATAACCTGCTTTTGCGAGTTCAACGGCGCAAGCTTTACCTATTCCTCTTGATGCACCCGTTATAATTGCTACCTTGTTTTCAGACATTATACAAGCTCCTTTTCCTTTATTTCCGAAACAACAGACATTAAAGATTCATAATCACAAACGTTCTTTGTGTTGATTTCGGGATTAATTTTTTTGTTCAGACCCGAAAGTACTTTTCCCGGCCCTATTTCGATAAAATCAGAAATTCCGTTTTTGGCTATATTTTCTATTGTTTGAGTCCAAAGTACGGAAGAATATATTTGTCTTGGCAGTTTGCTTTTAAAATTTTGCCCGTCCTGTTCAGCGAAAGCATCCACATTTGTATATACAGGTATTTTAACGGATTTAAAATTAAACTGTTCAACAAAATTTTCAAATTCAACAGCTGCCGTTTTCATAAAAGGTGAATGAAAAGCACCTGAAACAGCAAGTGGTATAACTTTCTTTGCCCCTGCTTCTTTAAATTTATCAATATTACCGTTTATTTCATTTTTTGAACCTGTTATAACAACCTGTCCGGGACAATTGTAATTAGCAACAAAAACTTCCGATAACTGATTTGTTATATTTTCGACACTATTATCATCAAGTCCCAAAACTGCTGCCATTGAACCTTCGGATAAACCTGCGGCTTTATCCATAAGCTGAGCTCTTTTTTGAATGAGTTTAAATACAGATTCCAAATCAAGAGCGCCTGAAGCATACAATGCCGCATATTCCCCCAAACTGTGACCTGCAAATGCACCTGCTTCAAGATTTACTTTTTCTCTTAGAGCTTCAAGTGCGGCTATGGATACCGTCAATATACAAGGCTGAGAATTTACGGTTTTCTTTAAATCTTCTTCTGAACCGTTAAAACATAAATCGGCAATATCATAGTTTAAAACTCTATTAGCAGTTTCAAACACATTGCGGGCAGCTTGTGAATTATCATATAAATCTTTCCCCATGCCCGACTTTTGAGCACCTTGTCCGGGGAAAACCAAAGCAAATTTATTCATTAAACAATACCTTCTCTTAATCTGACAACGGCGGTACCAACGGTCATGCCTGCACCAAAGCCTGTCAAAACAGCGGTTGCGGGCAATTTTATTTTACCCTGTTGAACTGCTTCAACAAGAGCAATAGGAATGGATGCAGCTGAAGTATTTGCATATTCCTGAATATTAGAGATTACATGTTCGGGGTTAAATTCCAAACGTTTTTCAAGAGCTTCAATTATTCTCAAGTTAGCCTGATGCGGGATAAGATAGTCTATCTCACTCATCTTTAAACCTGATTTTGCAACACATTCTTCAACATAAACGGGAAGATTTGTTACAACATATTTATAAACCTCTTTACCTTCCATTTTAACGAACATTTTTTCCTGTTCATTAGGCTCAACCAAAGGACAGTTTTTACCGGGGATAGGCATTTTAATAAAATTACCGTACTGACCTTCTGCTTTTAAATCGACTGCAAGGATATCATCTTGCTCGTCATCGGAGACAGTAAGCAACATAGCACCTGCGCCGTCACCAAACAGAACGCATGTTGTTCTGTCTGTCCAATCCAAGCATCTTGAAACGGCATCAGTTGCAACAAGCAAAACATTTTTAGCCATGCCTGATTTAATAAGAGCTCTACCTATTCCCATAGCATAAATAAGTCCCGAGCAAGCTGCGGTAATATCGAAGCATGCCGCATTAACAGCACCTATAGCGGCTTGAATTTCGCAGGCTGTAGAAGGGTATGCATGGGTTTCAACACTGGCGGGAGCTATTATATAATCAATACTTTCAACATCAATTTTCGATTTTTCAAGAATTTTTTTTGCTGCCATTATTCCCATATCTACAGCAGATTCATTACCGGAGAGAACATGCCTTCTTTCTATACCTGTTCTTGTTTTAATCCATTCGTCGGAGGTATCGATAATTTTAGTCAAATCATCATTTGTAATTACGGTAGAAGGAACCTGAAATGCAACAGCAGCTATTTTAATCGGAATACTCATATTTATTCAATCTCCCCAAAGTATGAAGCTATACTTTTGTTAACACCGGCTTCAACCGCATTATAAGCGACCTTAACGGCATTTTTTATAGCATAGGCGGTAGAGCGACCGTGACAAATTACGGTAATACCTTTAACTCCCAGTAATAATGCTCCGCCAAATTCTTCATAATTAATTTTAGAATACATTTTCTTTAATATAGGTCTGACAAAGAAACCAATTAGCTTAGATGATAAACTTCTTGAGAATTCGTTTTTAACCATATAGAAGAACATTCTTGCAACGCCTTCAATAGTTTTAAGAGTGACATTTCCGACGAAACCGTCGCAGACAATTACATCGCAGTTTCCGAGGAATATTTCTTTCCCCTCGGCATTACCTATAAAATTCAATTTATCTTTGTTTTCGTCAAAAAGTTTGTAAGCATCTTTAGCAAGTTCGTCACCTTTACCTGCTTCTTCACCGATATTTAAGAGTGCAATTCTCGGGTTTTCAATATTTAAAACTGATTTAGCATAGGTAGAACCCATTAAACCAAATTGATATAACATATCAGGAGTACAATCGGTATTTGCGCCCGAGTCAATAAGAACCAAAGGGCCTTTCATTGTAGGAAGGACTGTAGCGATAGCAGGTCTTTCAATTCCGTGGAGCCTGCCGAGTCCGAACAGACTTGCACCCATTGCAGCACCCGTAGAACCTGCCGCAACAACAGCATCAGAACTGCCGGTTACAACAGAATTAACAGCCAAAACTATCGAAGAATTTCTTTTTTTTCTGATAGCCTGACCCGGAGCCTCACCCATTTCTATTACTTCCGAAGCATGTGTTTTTTTAATATCCAAACTTTTTACATTGACTTTTATTCTTTTGGGCGGAAAAAGACCTCCTCCGGCGGAAGCGACTATTCCTTCCTGATCAATTCTATCCAGTTCTCTTTCTATATCATAGGTTTTGCCAACCAACTCTATAGGAATATTATATTCCATTGCAGCCCAAACAGCACCCTCAACTATCGCTTTGGGCGCATTATCTCCGCCCATCGCATCTATAGCTATCCTAGTCATACATTGATATCCCCATTTTATTCCGTATTTTATTCCGTGTTTTATTCAGCTTCTTTTTGTTCTGTCTTAACAACTTTTTTGCTTACCACATTGCCTTTATAAGTACCGCATTCCGTACATACCGTATGAGTTAATACAGTTGCTCCGCAATTAGTACAAATTGTTGTCTCGGGAACAGAACCTTTCCAGTTTGCTCTTCTTGATGCTTGTGCTGCTTTTCCTGTTCTTTTCTTTGGTACTGCCATAATTTTATTCCTTTTCTTTTTTTTCTTTCATTAATATCTCTAATCCTGAGAAAGAATTGTTACCGTTTTTTATATAGCGATTTACATTTTCATTCCCATTACAATTTATATCACAAACAATTTTATTTGGTAATTGTAAAATTACAGATTGATAAATAAAATCTGTAATATCTATCTCATCGCAGCCGTTTAAATCTTCCGCAAAAGAATTCCCGACAAGTTCAAATTGTCTGTTTTCGCCATTATTAAGCTTATCTTTTATATAATATTCTTCAACTTTAAAATCAAATATTTTTGTAAAGTCTTTTAAACATACATCGCAGGTTAAATTTAAAACAGCATTAATTCTCCCGCTTATTTTTATAATTTCACCTTGAATTTTTATTTTTAAATCAGCCTTTACGGGAACGTCTTTATTAAATTCTTCTATTTTTTCACAGAAATTAATATTTTGTTCTTTTTTGAATGTATTTTCTATTTCGGAAATTTTTATCTTCATTTTATTTATTTTAAATTGAAGATTTATTTTGTCAAATCAAAAGAACAAGCATATTAATGCTCTTTACGAACAAAATTTCGGGATTATTTCATCCCCGATATTAACCTACATTATAAGAGAAGGAGCGCTGCAGATTTTGCTGAACAGTCTGTGAAGCCGATTGAAGCTCGGTATTTGCAGCCTGCAATTGAGTTTGAATTTTCTGCATTCTGACTTCAAGCTGCTTATCTAAATTTTCCAACTCTACTCGACGAGCCTCTAACTGCTTTACCGCAGGAGAATCCGTATCCGAAATATCACTTATCTCTGTAGATAATTGAGATATCGTATCCAATAAATTTAATTTTTGCGTGGTTATATCATTCAACTTTGTTTCAAGATGATTAACATAAGCCGTCAAATACATTTGTCTGCTGAATGATGCAAGAAATCCCATTTTACCTTACCTTCTTTGATCTATTTTTCTGCCGGTTACAAAGAAATGGTCAGAATTTTGAGCTAATATAAGTTCTGTTTTCTTATACTTGTACTTCTCCACCATTATAGCATTTTGAATATTTTTCAATTTTTGGTTTGCCATCAGTATTTCTTTTACGTTTGCTATCGTATTTTTTACAAAATACTTTATGGGGTTTTTCTTTTTCAAAAATACTATGGTGAAGTTACAGAACCCCAGAAATTTCTGGATTTGAAATTGTAGTAATGCCGCAGCTCCGGATTTAACCAATATTATTCTCCTTGTTTGTGACAAGACCACATATATACTAAAACATTCTTTCTGAATTTATTGCCTTTTTTCGTTTTAGTATTTTATGCTTCCCGTCTCTGTTCTTATCTCGCTCAATATAGCAATTTTACTACTGTTTTTATCGGATAATATTTTTTATTTCTTTAATTTACGGCTTTTTTTTTAAAAAAAAATTTTACATTTCTTCACAAAAGTTATAACTATTTATAAAAATTCATAACGTCATTTACAAGATTAACTATTCTTGTTGCAATCTCTTCAATATACTCGGCACTTGTAAGTCCGTTTACTATTATATCCGCATTCTTCATCGTAGGACGAATGTAAACTTGAGCGGTTGAATTGACGTCATTAAACTGATGTTCGGCTGCAGCACCTGTTTTTCCCCTCGAGGCAGCTCGCATAAACCATCTTTCTTTTATATTCTCAAACGGAGTAAATACATATACTTTTATGTCAAACAAATCAACCAATTGTTCGCCCAACACATATAGACCTTCCGCTAATATTGCCTTTGTGGGATTTTTATATGCTCTGTTCGGAATACTTTCACAAGTCACGAAATCATACTCGGGAGCATTCACTCCGCACCCGTTTTTTAAACTTATTAAATGAGCTCTCATTAATTCCAAATTTATTGCATTCGGAGTATCAAAGCTAAATCCCGTCTTATATAATTCTTCATAACTTCCTGCTTTTTTTAACTCTTCGGAAGTATCCTTATAATAATCATCACAACATAGCGTCGTATATGATTCATTAAACAACTTCTTTCTTATCGCTTTTGAAATATAATTAACAAATGTAGTTTTGCCCGAAGCAGACTCGCCCGTAACTCCGATTAAATACTGTTTCCTTTTCTCTGATACTGCATCTTTTACTATTTTCATTAAAAGCTGTTCGTTTAACGATAAAAAAAGCGGCTGTTTTTGATGTCTGTCTTCTTCAAGAATGTCCTTTATTCCGTCAATTATTTTAAATACAGCCATGCTTTCATTCTCTTGCCGTATTTTTTCTTTATATTCTCTCTCTTTAACACTTTCAGCGGGCATGACATTCTCCGTTTTTATACACTGCATTCACTTTAAAAATTAATTATAAAATATTTTGCCTGTTTATTCATTCTATTTTAACAATTATTAAAAATTATTTATATATGATTTTAAATCTTCAATCCTCTCTTCAACAAGCATAATAATAAAATCATTCCTATCCCTTAACATTTTTATGTTATCAATTTTTTTTACAAATAAAAAATCATTTTTTATATTTAATAAAATATATTCTTTTAACTCTTTTATTTTATAATAAACCGAAATATCAATAAATTTTGTATCCTCATACATTGATGACAAAATTTGGTTAACAGCACACATAACATTATCGGGATTTTTTTGATTTAACGTATTTCTTAGATTTAACAAATTCGCAAGTATTTTTTTGTACACGGTTAAAATATTATTTTTCTTTTCTTTTAATACATTTTTCAGATAATGCTTAGTTTCCTTATATCCCTTATCTATAAGCATTTCTCTTGTATCTTTATCTATTGTAAAATCGAACAAAATGATATCTTTTGTGTCAATTATAATAAAATCATATCTGTCGTTTTCGTGATAAGTATTGAAAACATCTTCGGTTGAAAGATACCAAATGGTGCTTATAACCGAATTTATGTAATCCATCGGATTCTTAATTGCCTTACCGCCTTTTGAACCTTCCAATCTGAATTCTAATATTCTTCTGTCTGAAGTATTTAATGAATCATATATCTTCCAAGCCGGCCAACTTTTTATTAAATCACCATCAACCAAAACTGATTCACCAATACTCACAGGTTTCATTAAACCCGGTAACCCCGCAGATATTCTTACTGCAAATGCAACTTCTTCATTCGGAGTATTCTTTTTTGAAAAAATATACGGTGAATTTGTACTTAAATCTAATGTCAATATTTGTAAATCCGTTTTTAAATCTTTGAATTTAACTTTTCTATGTTCTTTATTTTCGCCGAAAACCTTATATTCTATTTTTTCTCTTAACCATTCAAGGAAAATTTCCCCTTTGCTGATTGAAAAATCAGCATTAAACAGATTTATGTTTAAATCACGAAACATATTGAAGTTAAAATTCAGAAATAAATTTTTTATTTCATTATAATCGTAGCCGACAGCAAACAATGCGGCAAAAACAGCGCCAACAGAAGACCCGGCTATTGATTCTATCGGAATATTATATTCCTTCAATGCCTTTAACGCACCAACATAGCATAATCCTCTTACACCGCCGCCGCCAAATATACAATTATATTTTATACCATTTACCAAAACTACCTCAATTTATTATTTTAAAATATTAGCCCAAAATTTTTCAATTAAACTTTTGGGCTAATTATTTTTTTAATTAATTATTAATTTTTATTGGCATTTTGCAGCTTCTTCTTCGGTAACACCTTTAATGGTAAGGCTTACTTTTCCTCTGTCGTCAATTTTTATAACTTTAACGATTACTTCATCACCGACATTTAATCTGCCTTCAATTGTATCTATTCTCTCTTTACAAATTTGAGAAATATGAACCATACCGTCTTTACCCGGAGCAAGTTCAATAAAAGCACCGAATTGAACGATTTTTACAACTTTACCTTTACATACCATGCCTTCTTCGGGTTTAAAAGTGATTTGATTAATCATTCTTTTAGCGATATCGGCTCCTTCTTTGTCATTAGAAGTAATTGTAACTCTGCCGTCATCCTGAATATCGATTTCGGCACCCGAAGCATCAATTATGGTACGAATATTTTTACCGCCGGGTCCTATAACAGCACCTATATCTTCAACAGGTATAGTCATTGTAAATATTCTCGGGGCAAAAGGCGAAAGTTCTTTTGCGGGTTCTGATATAACTTCTCTCATTTTTGATAATATGTGGAGTCTGCCTTCTTTAGCTTGAGCTAATGCTCTTCTTAAAGTATCGTTAGCAATGCCTTTGGCTTTCATATCCATTTGCAATGCCGTAATACCTTCGTCATTACCAGTTACCTTGAAGTCCATATCTCCAAGGAAGTCTTCAATACCTTGGATATCAGTAAGAACAACAGGTTCTCTTCCAGGTTCGGTAATCATACCCATAGCGACACCGCCAATCATACACTTAACGGGAACACCTGCGTTCATAAGCGCCATAGAGCTGCCACAAGTAGAACCCATAGAAGTAGAACCGTTTGATTCCAATACATCCGAAGTTACCCTGATTGTATAGCCGAATTCTTCCTGAGAGGGAAGTGCGGGAATATTAGCTCTTTCAGCCAAATGACCATGTCCGACTTCTCTTCTTCCGGGGCCTCTTAATGCTTTAACTTCACCGACAGAGAATCCGGGGAATATATATTTATGCATGTATGTTTTTTCTGTTTCAGGGTCTACGCCATCAATTTCCTGTTTCATACCGGGCCCTGCCAGAGTAGCTACAGATAGTATCTGAGTTTGACCTCTTGTAAATACGGCACTTCCGTGAGCTCTTGGAATAACACCGACTTCACACCATATAGGTCTGACTTCATTAGGTTTTCTACCGTCTGCTCTAACACCTTCATCAAGAATCATGGCACGCATTATTTTCTTTTCTGCTGCTTTAAATTCTTCGGCGACAAAGTCGATACCTGTTTCTTCAATAATTTGCTTAATATAATGATCATCAGGCAAAGCTTCAATTTTTTCTTTTACAGCTTTTTTAGCTTCTTCCAATTTATTTTGACGGTATTCTCTGTCAAAATTATGATAAGCGTCAAAAATCATATCATGAGCGGTTTCATCAATAATGTTTTTCAGTTCCGAAGTATCATAAGGGTTAACAAATTCTTCTTTAACAACACCGCATTCTTGTGCAAATTGAACCTGTAAATCGCATTGTTTTCTTATTTCACATTGAGCAAATTCAACAGCTTCCATTATTTCATCTTCACTAACGAACTTGCAACCTGCTTCAACCATAATTACACTGTCATGCGTACCTGCAACGACAATATCGAGGTTTGATTTTGAAGCTTCCTGATGAGTAGGATTAGCAATTAATTGTCCGTCAAGCTTGGAAACTCTGACGGCACCTATCGGGCCTTCAAAAGGAGCGCCCGATAACATTAATGCGCAGGATGCTCCGAGCATTGCCAATGTATCAGGTTGATTTTCCTGATCATAGCTGAATAATTGAGCTACAATCTGGATATCATTTCTGTAGCCTTTAGGGAATAAAGGTCTAATCGGTCTGTCTATTAATCTTGATATAAGAATTGCCTTATCACTGGCCTTTCCTTCACTTCTGTTATATCCGCCCGGAATTCTTCCGATTGCAGACATTCTTTCTTCATAATCAATTAATAACGGGAAAAAATCTATACCAACTCTTGGTTCTTTGCTGACACAACAATGAACAAACAACATTGTATCACCACATCTTACCGTAACTGAGGAGGTAGCTGATTTTGCATACTTACCTGTTTCGATGGTTACTGTCTTACCGCCGACAGGAATTTCAATTTTCTTAGATTCTACCATATTTTTCTCTCTTTTTTTCTATACACTTCTCTTTTAATTTAATTATAACTTAAACATTTGTTTTCTGTAAATTTTGTTTATAAATTTGTCTATAGAAATCGAAATATGAAGTTTTGTAACATATTTTTTTAATTTTGAAATCCGGACTTAAAAAAATTTTTATATAAAGTACTGGGTTAGATATAAAATTTAAAAAACGGGGTAGTATCATTATGGTCTTAGACAGCTCAAATTTAAGACATTATGTTAGTCTTTGCGAGGATGCACAATTATTTTTTTGGGGCAGAAAATCGAAAAACTGCACAAACGAAGAAGAAAAAAGAAAAAAAATAAAAGAGTTAATTAAACAAAGCAATATTGATTCAAAATTAAAAATAGAAATAATTAGAGCGCTTAATTCACTTGGAATTGTCAGCGATTATGAGTATAAAATTTCCAAATTGGAAGTATATGCTGAAAATATAATAAATTTTCTTCATATTAAAACTTTATATTCCGACATCAAATTTTAAAAAAATATTTAAAAAATCACAAACCTGATATATTATAAAAAATATGTTAGGTCAGGTTATAAAGATATTTTCAGACTTTTATTATGTCAGTACACCCCACGGAATTATAGAAGCAAAGCTTAGGAGCGTATTAAAAAAGCAGAAAGAAAATGTTTTCACGGGTGATTTTGTTGAGTTGGATCAGTACAATGAAGTTTCGAAACAAGCTTTTATAACAGGAATTAAAGACAGAATTTCCCTGATTACAAGACCGAAAGTAGCGAATGTAACACAAGTGATAATTGTTTCCGCATTAAAAGAGCCTGATATAAGTTACGAACAGTTGGACAGATTTATTGCACAATGCGAATATCACAAAATAAGTCCTGTTCTGTGTTTCAACAAAGAAGATATATCTGATACAACTAAGCTTAAAACCGAAATTTGCGAAATTTATGAAAAGTTGAATTACAAAATTATATTTACTTCCGCACTCAGAAAGACAGGTTTTGAAGAACTTAAACCTATTTTAAAGAATAATACGACAATACTTTGCGGTTCATCCGGAGTAGGAAAATCTTCAATAATAAACGCAATACTAAACACGGCATATTTAAAAACCACTCCCGTAAGCGAAAAGACAAAAAAGGGAGTTCATACAACAAGACATTGTGAACTTATTTCTATAGAAGAAAATTCATTTATCGTTGATACTCCCGGATTTTCTCAGTTAAAATTTGATTTTTTACTGCCTTCCGAAATAGAAACACTTTTTAAGGAATTTCATGAAAAAGAAGTTTCATGCACCTTTAAAAACTGTCTGCATCTCGGTGAAAAAGGCTGCGGATATGAAAATACAATAAAGCTTATGTCTAAATCACGTTATGAAAGTTACAAAAAATTTGTTTCGGAAGCCCAAGACTACGAAAACAAAATATCAAAATGCTCGATAAAGACAGAAAAATCAACAAAATTTAATAAAAATAGAATCATGACTAAAATTTCAAATAAAAAAAGAACAAAATCACGAAAGACGGAAAAACAAAACATAAATACAGAGGAAGAATAAAACTTATGGATGAGAGTGCAAAATCAAGATTTAATGAGATAAAAGAAATTATAGAAACGAATTTGAACAATTACGTTGAAGTTTTATATCCCGAAGAGATATACGAATCAATGCGATACTCGCTTCTTGCGGGAGGAAAAAGATTACGACCCGTTATGGCCGTTGAAACGGCATTAAGTTTAGGTGCCAAACTTGAAGAAATTATACCCGGAGCCTGTGCTATCGAAATGCTTCACTGCCAAAGTCTTATTCATGACGATTTGCCCTGTATGGACAATGATGATTACAGAAGAGGAAAATTAACAAACCACAAAGTCTTTGGAGAAGCCGTTGCGACGTTGGCAGGTGATGCCTTTTTAAGTTATGCACCGAAACTTATCATCGATAAGACTCCAAAAAGCGTACCTGCAGAAAATATTATTAAAATTTTACGTGAATTCTTCATCGCAGCAGGAACAGACGGAATTATATCAGGTCAAATCGCAGACATAAGCTCGGAAAATAAAACCATTTCAAGAGAAACTTTGAATTTTTTATACGAATATAAAACGGCGAAACTGTTTAAACTCGCCGTAAGGCTTGGAGCCATTATCGGCAGAGCAGATTCCCAAATAACAGAAAGCCTTACTTTATATGCGCAATATTTCGGGCATGCTTTTCAAATTTACGATGATATATTAGATATAACCTCTACTTTGGAGGAATTGGGGAAAACTCCAGGTAAAGATTTAAAAGCGGCAAAATCCACTTATGTATCCAT
>CANQLK010000043.1 GCA_947624665.1 Candidatus Gastranaerophilales bacterium | reverse complement strand
GCAAGCGTAATGTTGCGACACTAGATTAAATATTTTAAAAAAGGGAGGTCGTAATAATTTTTTTGACCTCCTTTTTTATTGAGTTAAGTATAAAAATCTTCTTCCCACCTGAAAAAGTAATCAGAATTACCTAATCGGTGATATAACCCGACTTGATTTTGTGAAATTAAATCTTGAATATTTTCATCATCCGTCATTCCTTTAGTGTTTAATACAGCTTGATTATACGTAACAACAATAAGTCCAATTTCCTTTTCAGGTGTAAATCTGACTCTAAAATCTGCCTGTTGGTCGGGGATTGAAATATCCGTGCAAATAATTTCAAACGGACGGCAATTAAAGTATTCGCATAACAATTTTCTTAAAAACGGTCTATCATCTTCGGGCGGTAAAAAACGAAGATTAAGTTCATTTAGCTTAGATATCCGCCCGTTATTGTTATAAATAATTTCATCATCCAAAAGCTCAACAACTTTATTAGAAGATAAAAATACCCTTTTATTATTAATAAGGTCAACAATTTGCTCTGTATTTAATTTTATGCTTTTCATTAATATTACGATAGACCATACAATGTACTATTATAAATAAATTAATACGAATAATATGATAATGTCAAGTACTAAGTAAGGTAAATTTATGACTTTTGATAGAAAATTGATTAGGAATGGTAATGGTTGGGCATTATGTATTAATTCAATTATTCTAAAATTATTGGATGTTAATCCTGAAACAGATATGATTAGATACACTATGGAAAATAATAAATTAATAATAACGAAAAGCAATAAAAAAAATGGTAAATACATTTGAGTATATTTTGTCATATTAGAAATATATACATACAAAAAGTATTATATTGTTATAGATATTGAAAAGGTTGTTGTATGGCAGTAGAAAGAAAATTAATGCGAAACGGTAACGGATGGGCGTTAAGTATTAATTCTACAATTTTAGGTTTCTTAGATGTTAATCCTGAAGTTGATATGGTTAAATATTCTATGGAAAATGAAAAGCTGATTATTACTAAAAGTGATAAGAAAATAGATAAATCTAAATAAAAAAATAATTTGTAAATAAGGTAAACTATTGCTCTGTAAAATTTTTGATGACGGCTTTAGCTTTTAATCATATTGATTCTATATATTTTTTTACATATATGTTTTCGTCATTTTTTAGTAAATCGAGAACATTTTTTAAATTATTATTGTATTTAAAAAACAATGCAGCTGTTTTTGCGGTTTTCTCTCTTATTGTATAGTCATTTGATTTCGCCGTTTCCGATAAAATTTCAATAAGCTCATTATTGGCATTTACTTCATCCGAAATATTTGCCAGAGCTTCAAGATTCCAATATAATCCGAAATTTTTCTTGTTCGCCGTGTATGAACGTGTCTGCTTTATTTCTTTTAATTCCGAAAGGATTTTCTTTAATTCCTTTATTATTCCGTCATATATATATTGTTTATCCTGCGTATATTTAATAATTTCAACCGCATTTCTTGAAACAGAAGGATTTATGTCTGTAACAGCTTTGATATATGAATTCATTTGAGGTTTCGATTGAAAAAATTTTTTATAATCATTTTGTTTAATAAGCTCTAATATTTTAAAAGATGATGTTTCTCTTGTTGGGCCTGAATGCCGAGTAAGATTATTAACAAGGATATCCGCTTCTTCTTGTGTGTTTACCTTATTTAATTCAATTAAGCAAAGCTGTTTCTTTAAATCATTATCTTGTTTTAAAGCTTCAATAATATCTTCATGGGTATAATTCTGTACGCAGTAACCGTATGCTTCTTCAAGCATTTTCATATTATTTTCGTAAGAAATTTCTAAATAATTCTCCATAAAAATAAATATAGCATAATTGGAGGTTAAAAATAATAAAATATGAATTTAAAATATATATGAATTTAAGTGAGAGGCAGGAAAAATAATGGGTGAAATAGTGAATTTTTTTAAAGATATATTAAACATGGATACATGTGAAGTTACGCCTGTAGGACTTTGCAGTTTTGAACATGAACACAGTTCAGCCAAAAAGAAAAGAACTCCAAAAAAGACAATGCAGAAAAAAGAAATAAGACTTTCTGAATTGATGGAATAAAAATTGTTCTTGCTAATAAAATAAGCTTGTCTTATAATATTTGCAACGGGTTATGTGATATGGAGTTTAAACTATGAATTTAGCAAATATGATAAAACAAGCACAGCAAGTACAAAAAAGATTGCAAGATGCTCAAAAAGACTTGGCAGCTGCCGAAATCGCAGCAGAGTCAGGTAACGGTGCCGTAAAGGTTGTTTGTGACGGAAACGGAAAATTTAAATCAATTAAATTATCAAAACAGGCTTTAAATCCTGAAAATCCTAATAATGTTGATGATGAATCGGTCGAAATGCTTGAAGATTTAATTACAACCGCTATGAAACAGGCAACGGAAGATGCTTCAAAAAAAATGCAAGACAAGATGAAAGGCATAGTTCCTGCGGGTATTAATATCCCCGGATTGTTCTAATAATGGAATACACCAAACCTTTAGCTCAGTTGATTGATTTTTTTCAAAAGTTTCCGGGAATAGGCCCTAAATCTGCTCAGAGAATGGCGTTTCATCTGCTTAAAATGCCGCTTTCAGAGGTTCAGAAGTTTTCCAACGTCCTTGTTGAAGCTAAAGAAAATATTCATTACTGTAGTATTTGTTTTAATATGTCGGCTTCGGATCCTTGCGAAATCTGTTCCAATGATTCTCGTGATAAATCTGTTATATGTGTTGTTGCAGAAACAAAGGATTTGATTGCTGTTGAAAAAACTCGGGAATATAAAGGGCTGTATCACGTTCTTCAAGGCACGTTATCCCCTTTGGACGGTATTGGTGTTGAAGATTTAAGAATTAAAGAGCTTTTAATGCGCCTTAGTGATGAAAAAATCTCGGAAGTTATTCTTGCGCTCAGTCCTTCCGTTGAAGGTGAAGCTACCAGTATGTATATAACAAAACTTTTAAAACCGTTTAATATAAAAATTTCAAGAATAGCTTTTGGACTTCCGATTGGTTCTGATATTGAGTTCGCTGATGAAATCACACTCGCTAAAGCTATTGAAGGCAGACGTATTATTGATTAAGGAGTAAATTATGAGCCAAATTACTATCAGGTCTGATAGAGATACAGATTATACTTTTTCTTATCAGGGAAAAGATGTTACACTTGAAGCAAGAAGTGTTATAAGCATTGCAGAAGGATTAAAAGATGTCGTTCTGCCAACTTGCAAAATGAAAATCGCTAATAACCTTATTGTGATAAAAGAATAATTATATATCTTGTTGTTATGAATACATTCTTATCTAATTTTGGAAAAAATTTAAAAGAAAAAAGAAAATTATGCGGATTTTCTAGTCAGGAAAAATTTGCAGAAGCTGTCGGAATTTCAACAAATGCTATTGCTGCGGTTGAAAACGGAAAATCATTTTTCAAAATGGAAAACTACGAAAAAGTCTGCAAGGTTTTAAATATTTCACCTGATGAACTCTTTAATTTTAACCAATCAGAAAACAATAAACAAGATAAAATATTAAAGCTTATTATGGATAAAGTAAAAAAACTTTCACCAAAACAGCGAAAACAAGTTCTTAAAATATTGGAAACATTTGATTAAGCTCTGTATCATAAATGCAAAAATATAAAAACTATATTCTTTGACCGCTTTCACTGTCAAAAAATATTACATCATTTGTATTGAACTTAACATTGTAATAAGTTTCAACGGCTGTATGTGCAGGAATTACAGCACTACAGTTACTTCCGTTTGCACTAAAGTATATTATCCTGCTGTTGCCGAGCATTTCCGATATATCTATTTTGGCTTGAAACTCAAAATTATAATTTCCGCTGTTAAACTGCTCAGGGCGAATACCTATTAATATATCTTTTTTACCTTTTAATTTGGTTTTTTGTTCTTCATTTAAACTAAATACCGAATTATTAATTCTGATATTTCCGTCCGTAATCTCGGCTAAAATGAAATTCATGGATGGAGAGCCTAAAAATCCGCCTACAAATTTATTTGCAGGGTTATTATATACCTCTAATGGTGTTCCTATCTGTTGGATTACGCCTTTATCAATGACTGCAATCCTATCTCCCATTGATAAAGCTTCTGTTTGGTCATGGGTTACATAGATAAATGTAGTTTGTAATCGTTGATGAAGCTTCTTAATTTCCGCTCTCATTTGCACTCTTAACTTTGCATCAAGGTTTGATAACGGTTCATCCATTAGAAATACTTTAGGATTTCGGACAATAGCACGCCCTAAAGCAACTCTTTGCCTTTGTCCGCCTGATAACTGCTTCGGCTTTCTTTGCAGAAGCTCGGTTAAATTTAATGTTTCGGCTGCTTCTTTTACTTTGGTTTCTATTGTTTTTTTATCCGTTTTCCTCATCTTTAAAGGAAATGCCATATTCTCATATACGCTCATGTGCGGATATAGTGCGTAATTCTGAAATACAAATGCTATATCCCTTTCTTTGGGATGAATATTATTAACGCACCGATTATCTATATATATCTCGCCTTCGGTTATATCCTCTAAGCCTGCTATCATCCTTAATAATGTTGATTTTCCGCAGCCCGATGAACCTACCAAAACCAAAAATTCTTTATCATTTACGCTAAAACTTACATTATCTATGATTGTTTTGTTATCATATTTTTTAGTAACATTTTTAAATACAACTTGTGCCATTTTATTTTGCCTGCTGATTTTCCGCTATTGATTTTTCTATCGGTACAATAAATACAAAGGAAACCTGGTTCGCATATTGGTTATTTATCCAAATTTCGCCTTTTAACCTGTTAATATATTTCTTTGTGGAACCTAAAAGCAGGCTTTGAAGTAAATATTTTTTTGAGTTTTTATCAACTTGCACATAGGGATTAAATATATCATTGTCGTTATAAATGGTTGTATCCAGTCCTTTGCAGGCAAATTCCAACATTAAATATGATTTTTCGTTTGTATTTTCTTTTATTTCAATACCCTTTGCAAGTAGAAATTCGGGTATAGGGTTTGATATTGTTATGTTTATTGTACCTGTTTGTATTAATTCTACGGCATTTTCCAGTAAATTCGACATTACTTTCTTTAAGACGTTTTTATCGGAATAACAATTCTGTTTTGTAAGCTCCGAAGCATTAACAGAAATTTTTATGTCTTTATTTTTTAATTTAACATTTAATTCATTAATGGTTACGGCTAAAAGAGCTGCGGCATCAAAATTCGTATAATCAAATTTATATACGTCTGATTCCACCTGTGATAATTCGATTAATTTTTCTATAAACAATAAAAGCTCAGAGGAATTATCATTCATAATTTGTAAATATTTTATTTGTTTTTCGTTCAGTTCACCGCTTAAACCTTCCAGCATGGCTTGAGAAAACCCTACTACGGAATGCAGGGGCGAGCATAAGTAATTAGACATCTTGGTTAATAATATATTTTTCGTTTGATTTAAAAGTTTTTGCTCCTGTCTTTCCGTTATTAATTGGTCTAATAATGAATGGTCTTGAGTATTATCAATAATGGTAAGTATATAGCGCTTTTTATTATACGAAGATACGTCCGTAACTTTTACATCGGTTATTTTGGTATTCTGCTCTTCCGAAACTATTTTTAATATTTGTTTTATTTCTTCATCTTTATTACTGATAATGTTGTCGGAATTAACTATGAAATATTCATTAATATTTTTGCCTCTTAATTTTTGAGTTTCAAATAATTTAAAAGCTTTTTTATTCGCATAATGAATTTTGCCTGTTTCATCAATAACAAGTACTGCTTCAGGCAAATATGTAAGTACATTATATTGTTTGCCCAAAATTAAGCTGAATAAATTCATGTAAATTCCTGCTCTCTATCCGTATAATACAAGAATTATTTTAGCATGTAGAAGCGGATTTGAAAAATACTATGTTAAAAAATCTTTTAAATGTTTAATTTTATTGTCAGCTCTTAATTTTTTTATTGCACAAGCTTCTATCTGCCTTATACGCTCTTTGGAAAAACCCATATCTCTACCCAGTTCTTCGAGTGTTTTCGGCTTTGTTCCGTCTATGCCGAATCTTTCGGTAATTATTTTTCTTTCTTTTGCGTTAAGTTCTTTTAAAATTCTTTTAACATGTGCTTTGAGCATGGTATTTTGTAAATTACCCTCGGGCGAAATGTAATTTTCATCGGGAACATAATCTTCCAACGATAGATTTTCCGCAATAGGCGCATCAAGGCTGACAGGTTCAATCTGAATGGTCTTTAAAACCAGTTCTACCTGTTTGACGGAAATTTTAATTTTATCCGAAATTTCTTGTGCGGAAGGTTCTTTCCCCGTATAATACGAAAGTTCAAATATGGCTTTTTTTACCAGTCTGATTTTATCAATCATGTGAACGGGAATTCTTATAACACGAGCATTATTGGCTATAGCTCTTGCAATAGTCTGCCTTATCCACCACGTTGCATAAGTTGAGAACTTAAATCCCTTAGAATAGTCATAACGATTAACCGCTTTTATTAGCCCAAGTGTTCCTTCCTGCACTAAATCCATGAATAATACGCCTTGTCCCGTGTATTTTTTGGCTATACTCACAACTAGTCTGAGGTTTGCTTGAATGAGCTTTTTCTTAGCCGATATTGCTTTTCTCTCATCCCCTTCCAGAATAATTCTGCCAATTTCCAACTCTTCGTTACGTTTTAAAAGTTTGGTTTTACCTATATCTTTAAGGTACATTTGCAGAATATCATCCTGATTAACTATACTGTTAAAGGATGTAATTTCCTCATTATCCTCTTCGTCATTTATACAATAATTGTTAATATATTCAACTTCCATAAAATCCCCGCTTCGTTTTGCTGTGTTAATGACAATGACGAAGAAACGACAAATGAGTTCCATTCCTTTTTTCTTAAATTTTTTCCCTCTTTTCCCCTCTCCCCCGTCGCATCATCCGTACAAGAACATACTGCCTAATAAAAACTTAATAGAAACAAGCTTCTTTGTATTTTCTGTATTCCGAAAGTTCGGCGAATAAATCGGGCCACCAAACTCTAATCAGACCGTCTATAATACCTACATCATTATAATGACTTGTATCCGTAAATCTTGAACTTACATATCTGGGGTTAAATGTATCCTGCATCATAGGGGTCATTGCAGTACCGCTGACTGCCGCTCTTGAACTTTCGAGTTTCAGGTTCTTTAATCTTTGAGTTACGCTGCCAACCTGAATTTCATCAAAAAAATCAATTTCCAAGCGTTCTATCCTGTCCATTGTGTTTTCAAATTCAAACGAATTGCCGTATAGTCTTTTTTCGATTGTTTTTAAATCTTTGTATTGTTTTTCCGTCATATTGACTAATCTGGGATTATCGGCGGTATTTTCATACTCAAAAGATAAAACACTTAGGTTTATACAAAGAAAAGCAAATATTAAAACTATAATTTTCGGCAATCTGCCCATAATCACACTTCCCACTATGTAAAGATACGGTATATTTGTACCTCTTTTAGTTTATCTGTGATTTAAGGCTAAAAAAATACACGAAAAGTCAAACCAATCGTGTATTTTTCCGTGTATAAAAATTTATAAGCTAATTTTCAATAATAATTGAATTTTTACCGCCTTCTTTTATTTCAAAAATAAGCGTACCTGTTTGAGTATCTTGAGCGGAAATCATCGCCAAAGCAGAGAAATAACCTTTTGATTGATAGTATTTCATTATGTCTTTTCTTATTGCCGAAATGTTTTCATTTGTCATGGGTTTATTAATTTTATCCTGAATAACACTTAAAAGTTCACTTGTGGGAATAGAATAATTGTTTATGAAATCAACGGATTTTATGTCGGAAACGGGAACTTGAGGTTCGGAAGATTTAATTTGTTTTGTACTTATAATCGAATTATTTTTGTTTCTTGCTCTTGTTTCATATTCATGCAATCTCATATCACGAATGTTTTCTTTGTTTAAAGTACCCGCATCAAAATTTGGCATTCCCGCAGCATAGCCTAAATTGGCAGAAAAACAAAATATGGCAAACATAATAAAAATTTTTTTCATAAAATTATTGCTCCTCTAATTATACTTATAATTATAACATAATTATTGCCGTGTTGCCGTATTGACATTTTATAAAAATCAAAATATCGTCCATATTACTTATTTTACTTGAAAGAAATATATTTGTGGTATAATCTGAAATAATAACATGTGTATTATCAGAAAAGAAAAGGTGACATAAAATGACAGTAACTATCGAACGCTTAGGAAACAATGAAGTAAAGTTGAATATAGAAGTTGATGCGGCAGTTTCCGCTTTTGAATATGACAAGGCATGCAAAAGACTCGCTCAAAGAGTTAATGTACCGGGTTTCAGACAAGGCAAAGCTCCTAAAAATATTTTGGAAAAATATGTAGGTATTGCGGCTCTGCAAAGAGAAGTTCTTGACAGCGTTCTCCCTACAATATTTGAAAATGCCATAGAAGAAAATAACTTTGAATTAATTACCGCTCCGAATGTTGAATCTTTTGAATTTCTGGAAGATAAAACACTGAAAGTGGTAGCTAAATTTGAATTAAGACCGGAAGTAAATCTTATCGAATATAAAGGAATGAGTGTTGATGTTGAAGAATTTAAAACAGCAGGTGATGCCGTAGATAAAGAACTTAAAAATCTTTCCGAAAGAATGGCTGAACTTAAAGATATAACAGACAGAAAAACAATAAATACCGACTTGGTAAATATAGATTTTGACGGCTATGTGGATGGAGAGGAAATTAAAGGCGGTTCTGCAAAGAATTATGTACTTGATTTGGGACATTCCAACTTTATTCCGGGTTTTGCAGAACAACTCGTTGATAAAAATTCTGGCGAAGAATTTAAAATTAACGTTAAATTCCCCGACGAATACCATGATGAAAAATTAAAAGGCAAAGATGCCGAATTTAATATTAAAATCAATACGGTTAAAGAAAGAATTATTCCCGAAATTAATGACGATTTCGCTAAAAAAGTTAACTCTAAATTTACAACACTCGATTTATTAAAAGAAGACATAAAAAAATATTTGGAAAATAACGAAAAATCCGAAAATGAAAAACGTGTCGCAAATGCAATTTTCGCTAAATTGCTTGAAACTACAAATATAGATATTCAAGAATCAATGATAAATCGTGAAATACAAGCATTAATGGGCGAATTCAGACAAAGAATTAACATGCAGGGCGGAAACTTTGATGAAATGCTTGAAAAAGAAGGTCACGAAAAAATTTATAACCAGATGAAAGATGAAGCTGTTTCAAGAATAAAAACATCATTGATTATCGGAAAAATAGCTCAAAATGAAAAAATCGAAATAAAAAATGAAGATATTCAGGGCAAAATAGCTAATTTGGCTGCCGCATACGGTACAACCGCCGAAAATATAATTTCGGAAATCCAAAAAAATGTTAATATTCTAAACTCCATAAATCAACAAATAATTACCGAAAAAGTTACTAAGTTACTTATCGATAACGCTAAAGTTAATTACATACAAAAATAATTCAGTTAGAAAGGGAAAAATATGAGTTTTGTACCCGTAGTAATAGAACAATCCTCAAGAGGTGAAAGGTCATTCGATATTTTCTCAAGATTATTGAGAGAAAGAATAATCTTTTTAGGTACTCCTATTGACGATATGGTCGCAAACTTGATAGTTGCACAATTACTGCTATTGGATAGCGAAAATCCCGAAAAGGATATAATGTTGTATATAAATTCCCCGGGCGGAAGCGTAACGGCAGGATTTGCAATATATGATACAATGCAGCATATAAGAGCTGATGTATCAACAATATGCTTAGGTCAGGCAGCTTCAATGGGCGCATTCTTGCTCTCATCAGGCACCCCCGGTAAAAGAATGGCGCTTCCTCATTCACGAGTTTTAATTCACCAACCCTTAGGCGGTGCGCAAGGTCAAGCTACGGATATTGAAATTCAAGCTGCCGAAATCATCAGAATTAAAAAATCTTTGAATGAAATTTTAGCTAAAAATACGGGACAATCTATTAAGAAAATTGAAAAAGATACTGATAGAGATTATATTATGACACCCGAAGAAGCACTGGAATACGGTATGATTGATAAAGTTATTACTGTTAACAATCAACCAAAACCAAATCAGGAGATATAATTAATGGCAGCTCATGACGACAGTCGTTTAAAATGTTCATTCTGCGGTAAAACTCAGGAGCAGGTTAAAAAACTTATTGCAGGCCCTGATGTTTATATCTGTGATGAATGTGTTGAACTTTGCAACGAAATTCTTGATGAAGAATTTCTTGAAAACAAAGAAAAAACCGATGAACCCGAAATAAAAGAAGCGGATATCACAAATATTCCCAAACCGCATGAAATAAAAAAATATCTTGACGAATATATTATCGGACAGGATGATGCAAAAAAGGTGCTTTCCGTTGCCGTTTACAACCATTATAAGCGTATTGCTCATAATATGACTGCTGATGATAAACAAGTGGAAATACAAAAAAGTAATATACTTTTGGTAGGCCCGACAGGAAGCGGAAAAACATTATTAGCTCAAACTCTTGCAAAAATGCTGGATGTTCCGTTTGCGATTGCAGATGCTACTACTCTCACCGAAGCAGGCTATGTTGGCGATGATGTTGAAAATATCTTATTGAGATTATATCAAAATGCTGATTTCGATGCTCAAAAGGCTGAAAGAGGTATTATATACGTTGATGAAATCGATAAAATATCAAGAAAGTCCGAAAATACAAGCATAACAAGAGATGTTTCGGGTGAAGGCGTTCAACAGGCTCTGTTAAAAATGATTGAAGGTACCGTTGCAAATGTTCCTCCTCAGGGCGGAAGAAAACATCCTCATCAGGAATTTATTCAAATTAATACGGCTAATATCTTGTTTATAGTCGGAGGAGCTTTTGTAGGTCTGGATAAGATTGTTGAAAGACGTGCGGGGGATTCTACTTCTATCGGCTTTGGTGCTAAACCTGCCAGAACACAAGCAGAAAAAGAACTTGAAGAAGCTAAAATGCTTAAAAAACTTCAACCCGAAGATTTGCTTAAATTCGGTTTAATTCCCGAATTTATAGGCAGAGTTCCCGTTTATGCGGTTCTTGACCCGTTAGATGAAGCTGCGTTAAAAAATATATTAACTAAACCTAAAAATGCTCTTCTTAAACAGTATCAATGCCTTTTGGGTATGGACGGTGTTGAGCTTAAATTTGAACCTGAAGCCGTCGATTTAATCGCCGAAGAAGCTATTAAACGTAAAACGGGAGCAAGAGCTCTTCGTTCCATCGTTGAAGAAATTATGCTCGATATTATGTACGACTTGCCCGAAAAAGGCGATGTTAAAGAATTTTCTATAACTGCCGATTTGGTTAAAAAGAAAATTGAAGGCGGTGCGGACTTAATTAAGCTCCCTACAAAAGAACAAAAAAACAACGATAACGAAAAAGAAGAAATTGCATAATATAAAAAGCCCTCTTTTGAGGGCTTTTTAATTATATTTAATAGTTCTCTTTCAAAAAATCAATTAATAAATCAAAAGCTTTATTTGAAAATTCATATTTCATTAGTCTTCTTGCCAAAAGAGGATTTGCTTCATATCTGTACGTTTTGGTAACTTCTTTATTTGCAATTCCAATATAAATAAGTCCTACGGGTTTATTCTCGGTAGCTCCCAACGGGCCTGCTATCCCTGTAGTTGACAGTGCTATTGAACAATTGTATTTATTTAACAGCCCTTTTACCATCTCTGAAGCAACTTCACTGCTTACAACTCCGTTTTCTTCAATAGTCTTAGGGTTTACTTCCAGTAATTCAGTTTTTGCCTGATTAGCATAAGTTACAAAATTCTGAAAAATAAAAGCACTTGAGCCTGAAACATCAGTTAAACGTGAGCTTATCAGTCCTCCCGTACAGGATTCTGCCGTGGATATTCTTAATGCATTCTTTAACAGGTATTCTGCTATTTTCTTTTCTCTTTTTAGAAAAACTATTGCAGCTATATTCTTTAATATAAATGAAATATTTACAAAAAGCTTTTTCAAAAGCATTCTAGTATACCGGCATGTCAAGAGGTTTTAGTAACTGAACCTGAATGGTTTCACCCTGATTTAATTCCATATTTTTGCCTTTTTTGAAAATATCGGCAATAGAATCACCAATAAAATAAATACCTGCAACAGGAACGGTAACTATAGCAGTAACGGGAGCCATTATATATTTTGGTGTTCCGTTTAACAGTTCATCACCTTTTTCCCAAGCACTGCTTGTTGGTTTAACAACTATATTCTTTGTATTTTCTGCAGTTTTGTGCAGTGCGGTTAAATAATTTGTGTTTGAACTCAATGCCCCGTCATAAGTTATATTCTTATTATTGCAAATTCCCGCATAGAAAGAAACCTGTTTACCTGTCGGACTTACTATGTGGTCAAAATATAATCTTAACAGTCCGCCTTTATAAAGCATTTTCGGCAATTGAACCTCTTCAATAGAACCTCTGACCACACTGCCCATCGGTATTACAACCGC
>CANQLK010000042.1 GCA_947624665.1 Candidatus Gastranaerophilales bacterium | reverse complement strand
CATTAAATCCGCAAGAAATAAATAACGGAAGCCCAACTTTAAAAAACCCCACATAATCTTTCAACATATTAACATACTTAACTGCATCATCTATATTATCAACATCCAAGGCAAGAATTATTCTGTCTTTCGCTTCAATCGGTTTTAATTTATTCATAATAATATTCCATTACAAAAATATCTAAAATATATTAGCACTATAGATATAACTTATCAACAAAAAAAATCACCCAAGGTATTTTGCCCGAGTGATTTTTTATTTTTTTTAATTTTTTATCTGTTTTGAGCTGTTTCCAAAAATTCTTTTTGACCTAACGCTGCCATTATATAGGCTTCTTCAGGCTTGAAACCGTCATTTATAAACTTATTATAAACCTCATCAAAAATTTCATCCGAACAATTCAACTTTGTAATATCTTCATTCGCCAATTTTACAGCTTCGTCAACGCTTGAAATGCCGTCAGAACTTTTTGCTCTGTTAACGACTTGCGAACGACCGAGAACACCTGTATCAAGTATCTTATCATTTGCCTGTGTTTCTTCTTCCGTTGCTTTTATTTCTGACGTTTTTTGTTTTTCCGCACCTTGCAGTTTTTCTACTTTATATCCGAATGTATTTACGTTAT
Source organism: Candidatus Gastranaerophilales bacterium (assembly GCA_947624665.1). Classification (GTDB taxonomy): domain Bacteria; phylum Cyanobacteriota; class Vampirovibrionia; order Gastranaerophilales; family Gastranaerophilaceae; genus Avigastranaerophilus. Next base: position 12,078 of record CANQLK010000042.1, on the reverse strand, counting down.
TATTTATTTCTGTCATTTTAATCTCCGTGTTTTATTTGCATTATGTTTTAAAACCTGTTAATAAAAATTTTTGCTAGTTACTTTATAAATATATACTTTTTTTCATAATAATGTAACTGCCAATATGACTTATTTGCACGACTGTATTGCTTTTTAGCGTATAAAGATTTGTCTTTACAAAACTTAATATTGTATATAACATTTAAATAATTTTTATTTAATACCAATTTTATTTTGTTTATTGAAGAAATTTATCTTTTAAATAACAATATAGATATGAGAATGAGAGATATTATATTATTATTTACATTAATATTTTTAGCAAATTCGGTATTCGCAAAAGATAATACGGAAATTAACGAAAGCTTTTTGGAATTGGGACACTATATAGAAACACTCGAAACAAATGATGAAGAAGAGGGGACTGAAGAGCTTCGGAATTCGGAGGAAGAATCTGCTTTCGAACAAAATGCGTTAGACGATGTTTACGAAAGATATGAACAAAATGCGGTAGAACTCAAATTGGATAATGAAAATACGCAGGTACTTGATAAAATTAACAGAACAAATATATTTAATTTAAGAATTAATGAAGATAAATACAATATAGAAAGCAGTATAAGAAACGAAAATATGATATGGGATTCTTCCCAATCATTTAAAAGTGCATTTTTCACCGACACAAGACACATGGCGCCGATTCCATCCGTAATTAATTCTTCAAAACTGGTTTCCTCAGACGGAGGAATTTCCGCATCTTTGGGACAGACAAATTTATTTGATGCAAACGGACCTTCTTTATTGTTTATCAGAGCTAACGAATCCACATATAATACAGGTGCCGTAATTTCTTTAAAAGGAAAATTTTTAAACCTTTCCGCAGGCTCTTTTTCTTCATCTTATAATCACGCTTCATCGGGCGGGGCAATATTATCAACGGATTATATAAATTTACCGTTTAATGCAGGTTCATTTTGCTTAGGCGGCGGTTATTTTGCTAATGAATATGACAGATATAATAAATATACTGGCGGCGGATTTATAGAATACAAATTAAAAAGACTTAAACTTAATGCGCAAATAGGTGAAAGTAACTATTCAAATACAGTTAATTATAATACAAGCCTGTATTTTGTTCCCGAATTTCAATTAACGAATTCTCTTTCTTTAAAAACACGTTTCATCAGAAATATCTCTCAATCTTCCATGCAGGATGAACTCGTTTTAACCTATCGTCCGAATAAAAATAATAATAACCTTGAATTTGAAATAAACACTTCAAAATTATATACCCCGAATGAAAATATTAATCACCGAATAAAATTTTCTACTTCTTTTAAAATTTAATCATCTTAAATTTAAAAATTTATGAACCTGCGGGATTAATCGTACATTTTTATATCTGTCCGTAAATTTGTTATAAATTCCATTTATTATATCCGATGATATACAAAGGTTATTTCCGCTCATTTGAGGCTGCAATACGATTAATATTTCGTATTCTTTCGCTAAATTTACGGTTTTTTCCATTTCATAGTCAGTTATTTTTTCATTAAAAACTACTTTTAAAAATAAATCTTTTTTCTTTGCAATCTCTATAAATTTTTTGTGAGTATCAAACATATCGGGCATGTTCGTTGCTGAAGGCAGTTTAATATCCATTGAAACTATATCTGTATAATCAATAATCTTTAAAAGATTATTATATAGAGTACCATTGGTTTCAAGATAAATTTTGTTATCAAGTAACGGAAGAAGTTCCAAAAGGAAATCAATTTCCGTTAAAGGTTCGCCGCCTGTCAGGCTTACGGAGTGAATATTTTTATATTTTTTTATTTCATTTAACAATTCAATCGAGTTATATTCTTTTAAATCGGACTTAAAATCCGTATCGCAATAACTGCAATTCAAATTACATTTGGAGAACCTGATAAACAGCTGGTTAACGCCCATATAAGGCCCTTCACCCTGTATGGATTGAAATATTTCTTTTATTAAAGCTTTATTTTGAGGCATCGTTCATATCTTTTCTAATATCATCTTTTGAAATATCACGAAGTTTTGAATAAAGAGCCTTTTCTTTTTCGGAAATGGATTCGGGGAATTTAACAAGAACTGTAATAATAATGTCGCCTTTTTTTGTTTTGGATTTATTATCCAATCCGAGTCCGGATAATCTTAACTTTTGTCCCGAGGAAGTCAAAGGGGGAATTTTAACGTTAATTGTTTCTTTCATCACGGTAATAGGGATTTCCGCCCCAAGTGCAGCTTCATAAGGTGTAACGGGAAGATTACAGAGTATATTCATGCCTTCTATTTCAAAATATTTATTTTTTTCAATATTAATAATCAAAAATAAATCGCCGTCTTTACCGCCATAAAGACCCTTATTTCCTTCTTTTTTAACTCTGACTTTGGAGCCTTGCGTTACACCTTTTGGGATTTTAACATTAATCTTTTTTTGTAAAGACAATTGCCCCGTTCCATTGCACATTGTACATACACTTCCGTTCAAAAAAGTTCTGCCTTCGCAATTAGGACAAGGTTGAGTATGAAGTATATTAACCTTTCTGCTTGTACCGTTTAATGCTTCAAAACAGGAAATATTCAAATCTATATTTATATCCGAACCGTTAACGGGTGTTTTGGGTTTATTTTGTTTTGAGGTGTGCTTTTGAGAATAAAACAGATTATCAAGAGCATTATTGATTGATTTAGAGAAAGAAGCGGCTTCCGAAGCATTTTCTTTTGCTTTTTTTATATATTCGGCATATTTTTCTTTTTGTTTTTTTTGAATTATTTCTTCGGATTCTTTTCTAATTCTCTCTGTATAATAGCCGTGAAGGATATCGTATTTCTTTCTGCTTTCTTTATTTTTTAAAATTTCGTAGGCTTCATGGATTTGTTTAAACATCGACTCATCAACATTTTTTCCTGCGATATCGGGATGATACTTTCTTACTAAATTTCTGTAGGATAACTTAATTTCTTCATCTGTCGCATTATAGTTAACATTCAGAATTTTATATAAATCTTTATTATAATAATTTGTCAAAACAAATTTCCCCCAAAAATATTTTACGTTAGATGAAAAAATTTTCAAATATTTTTTACATATAATGTACTTTTTTTTGCAAGTAAAATATACTAATAGATGAAGGGGATATAAAAAGAAAACGAGGATTATAATGGAGCTTGATATAATAAAAGAGGCAGACGGTGAAGTTGCGGAATTAATAGAAAAAGAACTAAAAAGACAACAGACCACAATAGAATTAATAGCGAGCGAAAATTTTACGTCTAAAGCCGTTATGGCTGCTTGCGGAAGCGTATTAACAAATAAATATGCCGAAGGAAAACCGTATAAAAGATTTTATAACGGATGTGAAAATGTCGACAAAATTGAAGAATTAGCTCAAGAAAGGGCTAAAAAATTATTTAATGCAGAGCATGCCAATGTGCAACCGCATTCGGGCGCTCAGGCAAATATGGCGGTATTTATGTATGCAGTTAAACCCGGTGATACAGTTATGGGCATGGATTTATCTAACGGCGGTCATTTATCACACGGTTCTCCCGTTAATTTCTCGGGGTTATACTTTAATATTGTTTCATACGGTGTTAATTCAGACGGTGAAATAGATTATAATAATGTCAGAGAGCTTGCACTCAAGCATAAACCTAAACTTATAATCTGCGGAGCAAGTAATTATTCGAAAATTATTGATTTTAAAAAGTTCAAAGAAATTGCAGATGAAGTTAACGCATTATTACTTGCCGATATTGCTCATATCGCAGCGCTTGTGGCAACGGGCATGCACCCGAGTCCATTCCCTTATGCCGATTTTGTTACAACAACAACTCATAAAACATTAAGAGGGCCCAGAGGCGGAATTATCATGTGTAAAAAAGAGCATGCCCAAGGCATAGATAAGGCCGTATTCCCCGGCATGCAAGGCGGGCCTTTGGAACATATTATCGCTGGTAAAGCCGTAGCATTAAAAGAAGCTTTATCCGACGATTTTAAAGAATATGCAAAGCAGGTCGTTTTAAATGCAAAAGCACTTGCAGCCTCATTAATGGAAGAAGGATTGGATATTGTCGGAAACGGAACCGAAAACCATCTTATGACTCTTGATTTAAGAAGGCAGAATAAAACAGGTAAGGACATTGCAAATATATTGGAAGCAGTAGGAATAACGGCAAATAAAAACACCGTTCCGAATGACCCTCAGAGTCCTTTTATAACAAGCGGAGTCAGATTAGGCTCGCCTGCCGTTACAACCAGAGGCTTTAAAGAAGAAGATATGAAAGAAATCGGCAAAATTATTGCCGAAGCCGTTAAAATATCGGGTGAAAATAATGAAGCAAAAATTAAGGAATTAAAGGCCCGCTCTTTGAAGCTGTGTGAAAAGTTCCCGTTATATAAGGATTAATTATGACTCTTTTAAGATTATCAGAAGCAAATATAATAGGAACAATCATCGCATTTATAATCGGATTATTTTTAATGCCGTTGGTTATTGCATACTCCGAAAAAAAAGGACTGCTTGATAAACCCGATGAAAGAAAAATTCATTCCCACCCTATTCCGAGATTAGGCGGAATAGCTATTTGGATTAGTGCAATTTTATCATTTATCTCGCTTATTATATTAAGTTATTATCCTTATCGTTCGCTATTATCGGGACTTCTCTTGGGCAGCTCTTTAATGTTTTTATTGGGACTCATAGATGACATATATAATCTTGAAGCAAAATTCAAATTTACCATTCAAATCATAATAGCTTCCATAGTATTTTGCTTGGGAGTCAAAATAACAACATTATTTATACCGTTTATCGGTTTGGTGAAATTACATCCGTTGCTTTCTTATTTCGGTACCATAGCGTGGATAGTCGGAATAAGTAATGCCGTAAACTTTATAGACGGGGTAGACGGACTTGCAGGCTCCGTTATAACCATAAGTTCTGTTACATTGGGACTTATAGCAATATCATTAACCCCGGCTGATACGGTAAGTGCCTTAGTAGCTTTTATTCTCGCAGGTTCCATGCTCGGATTCCTCACTTATAACTTTCATCCTGCTAAAATATTTATGGGCGATTCCGGTGCCTTATTCGGTGGCTTTCTCCTCGCTTCATTATCTATCCTTTATCAAATGAAATCCGCTGATATAAAAATGTACGTCCCGCTTTTAATCCTTGCTGTTCCTATTATTGATATAACTTTTTCTTCAATAAGACGTATATTAAAAGGCAAATCGCCTTTCGTTGCCGATGCCGAACATATTCATCACAAACTTTTAAGGTTGGGATTGTCGCAGAACAGAGCCGTTCTTGTTTTAGTCGTATTTTCTATTATTATGGGCAGCCTCGCTACTTTAACAGCAGCCTCGGATACTACAAAATATTTCTTGTATGCCGTTATTATATCCTCGATTATGATTATTCTTAACAGGCATGCAAAAAACGGAGAAGGGAAATAATATAAATGACTGTCAGAAAAATTGTAAAATATGGTACTCCATCATTAAGAGAAAAATCAAAAGAGGTTTATAAAATATCAAAAAAAGTTCAACAGCTTGTAGAAGATTTATACGATACTTTATATGCACTCAACGGAGTAGGTTTAGCGGCACCGCAAGTTGGTGAAAACCTTAGAGTATTTGTTATAGATGTCGGTACCGACCCTAAAACGATGAATCCTATTACGTTTATTAATCCTAAAATTATAAAAAAAGAAGGAGCGGTAAACTCCTATGAAGGATGTTTAAGTTTTCCCGAAGCATATACAAACGTTAGAAGATATAAGTATGTAAAAGTAAAAGCGCTTAATATAAAAGGTAAACCCTTCATTATTGAGGCGAAAGACGGTTCTCTGCTTGCAAGAGCAATCCAGCATGAATTTGACCACTTAGACGGAATTTTATTTATAGACCATTGCAGAAATCGTTTTGAAGCGGATAAAATATTGGCAGAAAAAGGTTTAGCACCGATTAATGCCGACTTCTTACTCGATGAAAAAGAGCTTGAAGAAGAAATATTAAAAAATCCCGTCGAGGAGGAAAAATAATTGATTAAAATTATTTATATGGCAACTCCGGATATTGCGGTAAAAAGCTTGGAAGAGCTTTACAATAATAACGAAGTAGAAGTAAAGGCAGTTATTACACAGCCTGACAGACCAAAAGGCAGAGGAAATGTTCTTACGGCTCCGCCGGTTAAAGTTTTCGCACTTGAACATGATATTCCGTGCTTTCAAACAGAAAAAATAAGTAAAGATTTTCAACTTATAGAAAAACTGAAAGAATTAGAGCCTGATTTCTTTGTTACATTTGCCTTCGGACAAATTTTATCGCAGGAAGTTCTTGATATACCGAAATTTGCAACCGTTAATCTTCATGCATCGCTTCTTCCAAAGTACAGAGGTGCAAATCCCATTCAAAGATGTATTTATAACGGCGACAAAAAAACAGGTATCACAACAATGATAACGGTTCTTGATTTGGATGCGGGAGATATTTGCGAAACAAAAGAAATTGAGATTAATGAGAATATGACAGATATTGAGCTTAAACAAATTATATGCGATAAAGCTCCAAGCCTGATATGTTCCACGTTAAAGGGATTGTATTCGGGAAATTTAAAGCCCGTTAAACAAAATAGCGAAGGAATAACTATTGCAAAAAAATTTACAAAACAGGACGGCTTAATTGATTGGTCAAAAAATGCTGTTGATATTCATAATCAGGTTCGTTCAATGGTCGATTTCCCTTGTGCGTTTACCACTTTTAACGGAAAAGTCTTGAAGATTATCGAAACGAGATTAACTTCAGAAAATGAAAAAAATGATTACTCCACAATTACAGAGGTTTCAAAAAAAGGTATAGAAGTATGCACGGGTAACGGATGCCTGCTTATTACGAAAGTAAAACCCGAAAATAAAGGAATAATGAATGCTTATGACTTTGCAAACGGGGCAAAAATAAAGAAAGATATGAGAATGGGAGAATAGAATGTTTCAACGAGGAATAAGAGGTGCAATTACAGTTGATGCAGATAATTCAGATTCTGTAAAACAGGCGGTGTTCGAGCTTATCAGCGAAATTATTAAAAAAAATAATTTTTCTTCCAAAGACATATCGCATGTTATTTTTACTATGACTGATGACTTAAAATGTGTTTATCCTGCTAAATTCGCCCGGGAAATTTTTGAAGGATGGCAATTTGTTCCTATGATGTGTAATCAGGAATTAAAAATTTCAAATTCTTTAGAAAAGTGTTTAAGAATACTCATAGTAATTAATACGGAACTTGCCCAAAATGAAATAAAGCATGTATATTTAAAAGGGGCAAAAAAGTTAAGAGAAGATTTAAAATAATCAATGAAAATACTTATAATTGGAAATGATTTGAATTCAAGACTGCTTGCGCAGTACATAAAAATGCAAAATAATTTTCACGATATTTACATGACAGGTGAAAACAATTCAGACCACGAATATTATACCTGCATAAACATTGATGAAAATGATATTCAAAACATAACGGATTTTGTGAAATATAATCAAATAGAATTTACCGTTACGTTTTCTCAAACGGCGATTATAAACGGAATAGCGGATATTTTTAATAAAGAAGGATTTCCAATATTTGCACCTTATTCTGAATCCGCAAGAATTACTTATTTTAACAGCATAGCAAAAAAAATAATGTATAAATTAAAAATAAATACACCAAAGTTTGGAATTTTTGACCGTGAAAATCTTGCTCTTGAATATATAAGAAAATCGAAATTTCCGATAGTTATAGAAAATGATTTTACACTGTTTGAAAGAAATTGTAATATCTATAAAACATTTACAAAAGCTAGAGCAGGGCTTCAAAAGATATTTGAGAATAATAATGAAAAGATAGTAATAGAAAACTATATTGATTCTGAACCGATATATATATATTTCATTTGTGACGGATATAACGCATTAAAATTAATATCTTTAGAAAGAAGTTCGGGCAAAGATTATACGACAGTATCTGCCATGTCTGAGAAAATCTCGGAAACACTCACACAAAATATATTAGAAACCGCAATATATCCGCTTTTGGACGATATAGCGAAATTTGCGGGTGCTTATACGGGAATAATCGGTCTTAAAATAAAATTAAATGAAAATAAATATAATATTCTTGAATTTTATAACGGATTTCAATATTACGATTTTCAGGCATTCTTGTCTTTACTTAACGACAATCTTATTAATATATTATACGATGCCGCTAATAACCGTTTGACAGAAAATCGTTCATTTATCGGGTTAACCGATGAATATTCTTATACTTTTGCGATAAATAAAAATCTATCGGATATAAACAGTTTAAATAATGATTTTATTGAAAGTGAAGATAATAATAAAATTATAATAACAAGTACTGCGGCGACTATGAACCATGCCAAAACGGAGTTATTTGAATACTTGAAAACTATATGTAATAATGAAATTTACCAAAATGTAATTAATTCCGAAAAAGAAAAGGAAATCAGAGTTTGAAAGAAGACAGAAAATTTTTAAGACAGTGTGCCGCTTGCAAATCATACAAGCAAAAAGAAGATTTAATCAGAATTACAAAGGATTATAAAACAGAAAAAATTCATATAAACCTAGGGAATGAAATAAATGGACGTTCGGTGTATTTATGCAAAAGTGAAGAATGTATAAATAAATTTTTGTCAAAAAAAGGAATTGAACATTATTTAAAGACTAAAACAACTGAAAATATTAAGGAAAAGCTATATACTGTACTTAAAAAGTAAATTGTGATACAACTATAATATAGTTGTAATAAATGGGAAAATATAATGGCTGTTGAAAATAAAAGAGTGTATGAATTAGCAAAAGAATACGGTATGACAAATAAGGATTTTATTGAGTATCTGGATTTAAAACTGGATATAAAAGTAAAATCACACTCGAGCAATTTGCTACCTGCTCAAATAGAAAAAATAAAAGCTTCATTCACAAAAGAAAAAGAAGCAGAACAGGTAAAAAAGCCGAAAGCATTTATAATAAAAAAAGCTAAACCTGCAAAAGAAGAAAATACAGCAGCCGAAAAAGAAACAAAACAGGAAGAAACAAAGCCTCAAGAAATTACAAAACAAGTAAGTGAAACAAAGAACGTTCCGGAGCCGATAAAAGAAAAAACTGATGAAGTAAAAATTGAAACAGTAAAGCATGCCAAAGAAGAGAAATCTTATGAAGAGAAAAAACAGCCTGAAGAAATTCCTCCTGCTCCCATAGAGCAAAAGGAACCCGAAAAAGCAGATAAATCCGAAATCCCGCAAATAAGGTCATTGCTTGAATATAACAACAGAAACAGTCAAAAACGCCGGCAGGAAATGTTTGCGAACAGACAAAGAGCAAATAATGAGAAACTCGCTTTAAATAATAAAAAAGATAATAAATTTAACCGTTCCGAACAAAAAAACGGAACCGAGCAACTTGGAAAACAAGACAAATCGGATAGAAAACCCCAATTTGATAAAAATAAAAACGATAACAAAAGACCTGATTCTCAAAGAAACGAAAAATCTCAAGGGCCTAAAAAATCACTTCAGCATCATATAATTCCTCAGGATATTTATGAAGGAAAAGGTTCTTCTGCTAATTCTTATAAGAAAAAAGGTGCTAAAGATAAGAAAAAACAATATAAAAATAAAGAAGAAGAACAGGAATTAATCAGTCTTGAAAAGGCTATTTCTCAAAAACATAAGAAAAAAGCCAAAGATAATAATGACCTTGAAACAGTTACTCAGGTAGTTATAAATGAACCTGTTACGGTAGGTGAACTTGCTGAAAAAATTAAAAAAGCTCCGTCAGAAATAGTTAAATTTCTTATGATGCAAGGTATTTTAACAACCGTAAATGAGGTTATATCTGTTGAAACTCAGAAAAAAATATGCGAAAATTTTGAACTGGAAGTTTTGGAAGAAGATTTAAACGCATATATAGAACAAGAGCTTGAAAAAGAAGAGAAAGAAAAAGCAATTAAAAATGTTGACGAATCATTGCTTGAAACAAGAGCGCCGGTTGTAAGTATAATGGGACACGTTGACCACGGTAAAACAACCCTTTTAGATTCAATCAGAGCTTCAAAACATAAAATCGTATCCACCGAAGTAGGTGGAATTACTCAATCAATAGGTGCATATACCGTATACCTACAGGATAATAAAAACAAGAAAATAGTATTTATAGATACCCCCGGGCACGAAGCATTTACCGAAATGAGAGCAAGAGGTGCAAAAGCTACCGATATAGCGATTTTGGTTGTAGCTGCGGATGACGGAATTATGCCTCAAACAATAGAAGCCATAAACCACGCAAAAGCAGCAGAAGTTCCTATTATTGTTGCCGTAAACAAAATCGATAAACCCGAGGCTGATCCCGATAAAATAATGCAGCAATTAACGGAATACGGATTAGTTCCCGAAGAATGGGGCGGAGATACAATTTGCGTTAAAGTAAGTGCTCTTCAAGGCAAAGGTATTGACGAACTGCTTGAATATATATTATTGCTTGCAGAAGTGCAAAATTTACGAGCCAATAAGTCTGCTTATGCTTCAGGTGTTATCATTGAAGCAAAACTTGATAAAGGAAAAGGCCCTGTTGCAACGCTTTTGGTTCAAAACGGAACGCTTCATACGGGCGACTGCTTTGTTGTAGGTAATGTTTGCGGAAAAGTCAGAGCATTACTTTCGGATTCGGGAGAAAGAATTAAAGAAGCAGGGCCGTCAACTCCAGTTGAGATTTTAGGCCTCACGGAAGTTCCTCAGGCAGGTGATACTTTTGAAGCGGTCGAAAACGAAAAGACTATGAGAACTATCTGGCAGGAAAGAAAAGAGAAGGAAAGAAATTCAAGACTGGACAGCATGAAGCCTGCTCATATCAGAAATGAACAAATAGGCGGTGAGGATGATAATATTAAGAGATTAAATCTTATTATTAAAGCAAACACCCATGGTGCTGCGGAGGCTGTTTCTCAAGGCGTTTCTCAGCTTGAATCAAAAGAAATTATTACTAAGATTATCCACGTAGGTGTCGGCGATATTTCCGAAGCCGATGTTATGCTTGCAAGTGCAAGTAACGCTATAATTTTAGGCTTTACGGTTAAAGAAGATGCCAATGCACAAATAGCGGCGGAAAAACAGAATGTAACCATCAAAAAATATAATATTATCTATCAAGTACTTGAAGACCTTGAACAAACAATGTTAAACTTACTGCAGCCTGAAATCAAAGAAGTATACTTAGGTCAGGCAGAAGTAAGACAAATATTTACCATAGGTAAAACAACGAAAATCGCAGGATGTTATGTTACCGAAGGTAAAATAATAAGAAACAAAACTGCCGTCATTGAAAGAAACGGAAGAGAAGTCTTTAAAGGTCAGATTGACCAGTTAAAACGATTTAAAGATGATGTTAAAGAAGTAAGTCAGGGCTTTGAATGCGGTATCTCTTTTGACAAATTTAACGATATTCAGGAAGGAGATATTATAAAAGTTACTACAACCGAAGAAGTTGAAAGACAAGTATTAGTCTAGTAAAGGTAAATAAGACATGTCACTCAGAAACGAACGAGTCAGAAAAACTTTAATGAAGGAAATTGCTGATATTATTCAAAAGGAATTAAAGGATTCCAGAATTCAAGGTATCGTGTCTATTACTGATATAGAAATAGCTCATGATAATTCTTTTGCAAAAGTATATTATTCGGTTTTCGCTTCTGATGAAGCAAAAAAGCAGACAATACAAGCAATAACAGATAATACTCCGAAAATCAGATATGAAGTAGGAAAAAGAATTCGCTTAAGATTGACTCCAGAATTAAGATTTATTCCGGATAATTCACTTGAAAGAGGTGCAAATGTCACCGAAATCATAAATAAAATTTCAAGAGGCGAAATCTGATTTTGATGTTTGGATTTATTAATATTAATAAGCCTTCGGGAATAACTTCGCACAAGGTTATATCTGTTTTGAGAAGAATTACGGGGATAAAACAGATAGGGCATGCCGGT
>CANQLK010000041.1 GCA_947624665.1 Candidatus Gastranaerophilales bacterium | reverse complement strand
TACGGGTAAATGTAATGCTTGTAATACGGGATTATGTCCTGCAGGGCTTGCAACACAGGATGTATGTCTGACAAAAAGACTTGATATTGATGTTGCTGCTCAAAATATCGTTAATTACTTTATGGCAACCGATATGGAACTTAAAAAACTGATGGGGCCTGTTGGTAATTCTACTTTACCTATAGGACGTTCGGATGCTCTTATTACGGTTGATAAGCACGTTGCTAACAGGCTCGACATTCAGTATGTTTGCTAGATTTGGATATCTGATATGAATAAAGAAATATATAAAATAAAAACCTTAAATGAAAATAACCGAATGTCCACTCAGGAATTGCTTCAATTAATAAATAAAAAATTAGAGGAAGGATATATAAATTTTGACATAGAAGCCTGCGGACAACATAATATCGGCGGATCTTCATGGGCAAGAAACCGAGAAGAAGAACTTACGTTCAGAATTAAAAATCCCGGGCAAAGAGCAGGTGCAATGGCATTATCAGGCACTTCGATATATATAGAAGGTTCTGCTCCTGCTGATGTTGGTTGGCTCAATTCGGGCGCAAAAATTGTTGTGGACGGTGACTGCGGTGATACGGCGGCACATTGCGCCGCAGGCGGTAAAATATACGTATCGGGCAGAGTAGGAACACGCTCCGGCGCACTTATGAAACACGATCCGAAATTTGAATTGCCAGAATTATGGGTGCTGAAAAATACAGGCTCTTTCAGTTTTGAATTTATGGGCGGCGGTATCGCTGTTATTTGCGGATATGATTGTGACGGACTTAATTCCATCCTCGGTAATCGCTCTTGCGTAGGAATGGTAGGCGGTGTTATCTACTTTAGAGGCAAAATTCAAGGGGTAGCCGACTGCGTTGATATCCAAAATCTTAATGATGAAGATATCGCTTTCCTATCTTCCGGCATGAGTGACTTTTTGAGAGAAATTAAAAAAGATGCCTTATATAATGAACTTTCTGTTTGGGAAGAATGGAAAAAAATAGTTCCGATAAAGAATAAAGCTTCAAATAAGATGACTGTTGCCGAATTTAGGAAAAATCATTGGATAGAAAACGGTATATTCGGTGATTTTATTAAAGATGATATGGTTGTATATAATCTTCCCTCAACGGGGAACGGCAGAGTCAGAATTCCTGTTTGGAACAGTGAAAATTGCGTTAATTGCAAAATATGTTTAAATAATTGTCCGAATAATGCAATTTCTGAGAATGATAAGATATATTCCTGTATTGATGATAAATGTATAGGCTGCGGAATATGTACTGCGGTATGCCCAAATTCTTGTTGGAACTTGATTTCCAACAGAAAAGAAATCTCTTAACTTATTAATCCCTTATTTTAATTTTCGGGAAATTTTGTATTTTAATACGCAAAAGCAATGTTTTTGCTGATATTTGCCTATGTTTAACAAAATTACTCTAAGTAAAATCAATAATAAAATATTAACTTTTATTAAAAAAATATAAAGAAAACGAATAAATTTCTAAAGAAAAAATAAAGTAATCCGATAAGTTAATTTGTGTAATAAAGAAGGAGTATAACTATGACAAAAGGAGTAGGTGACTCAGATAACCAAATTAATAAGCCGTTAAACAATCATGACAAAAAATGGGTAGAAGAGAATTATGAACAAAGTTTGGATTTAAGGTCAGCACTTAGAGATTCAAACAGACCTATTTTTACCGAAGATTTGGACGGACAAGTAGAAAAAAAGGATTTTGAAGCTTATTTTGCCAATAATTATTCAAACATAAGTAACATTGATGATGATGTTGAATTTATGTTTGATTATTTGGATAAAGACGGTGACGGAATATTGAACAGCAGTGAATTGCAAGAGTTAAAATCCGAAGACGGCAGATCCAGTAAGTCAGGAATTATTGATTCATATACCATTGCGCATTATTTTTTCAGCAGAGGAAATAAAGATGAAATCATAAAAGAATTTGATGATGCGGGGTTATCCGGTTATTATGTCGAAAAATATGACAATGGCGAAATTAATGAAGAAGAGATTGCAGGCTTACTCCAAGCAGGATTTATAAGTGCGGAAGTTGCACAAGCCGTAAGTAATCATATTTTGGAAACACAATCCGATAAAGACAGTGAAAAGAATGCGGAATGGAATGACGAACTTGAAACTGCATTGGATCAAAAATTATCGGTGGTTGATTTAACAAATGATGTTGTATATGAAACTGTTAAAAGCAGTTTATCTGAAGAATATGAAGGAACTGCCCTTACAAAAGCTATAGAAAAACTGGAAGAAAGTAAAACGGCGCAGTTGGAAGCAATTGAAACCGGTGCATCAGAAGTCGATGAATCTGAAGAAATTGAAACCGGTGCAAGTAATATTGAAGAATCGGAAGACTCTTCATCTGCTTCAGCAGAAAAAGGTTTAACAACTACAACTTCTACACAATATTTCGGAGCGCAAAAATCTATTAATATAGGGGAAGGTTCAGTGTCATTAAACGATGAGGCTCCTTCCGTTATGCAAGATGTAGAAAATGAAGTAGATGAAATTTTAAATAATATTGAAATAAAAGGTTCGGAAAACGGTTATACTGATATAAACGCTCCCGTAAAAGCACATATTCAATCAGAATTGATGTCACAAATTGATGAAGATACAACATACGGAGATGCATTGAACGTTGCGGCAAATTGGGCAAATGATAATGTTATCCCCGAATTGGTAAGTTCTGTTGTGTCATACGTGTTAACGGAAACGGGATTCTATGAAAAACCGGAAGGTAATGAAAACGGATATTTCCATTTTGATAACGAAGTAAGAAAAGGAGTATATAAAGCAATACAGAATCTTGATACTCCCGAAGCCAAAAGAGAAGCTGCTTCTAAGTGGGTTACGGAAAATTGCACTCCGGAAGTTGTTAAACTTGGTATTATTTATGCAAATGATTTAATTGACGGCAAACCTGTAATAGTTGTTCCGGAAAGCGAACTATCCGAAACGGAAAACTCGGAGCCTGAAACAATTGCAGAGGAAAGCGTACAACCTGAAACAATTTCAGAGGAAAACGTACAACCTGAAACAGTTGCGGAAGAAAGTACTTCGGAACCTGAAATTATATCCGATGCTAAACATCTGACAGAAAAGGATTTAACCGAAACTATTCCGTCAAAAGTAGCGGAACTGCAAGGCAACGGTTTTCCAAAGGAAGAAATAATCGCTACAATAAAAAGCTTATATCCGAATGTTAGAACAAGCGAAATTACATCTACAATTAATTTAATATATCAATCAGAATAACATTTATTTTATATCTATCCATGTACTTGCAGGAAGGTACAAAATGATAACGACTACAATTATATTTTGCTAAATTTTGTATTATTGTAGTAATTATCATCGATAACAGGATACTTGTATTCTTTCTGCAAGTTTTTCTTTGGAACAAATACTCCGTATAAATTGTTTTGAAAAACAAGTTCCCAATCAGGATGGGAAAGAATTTTCTTATATACTTTATATCGTTTTTCCAAAATGATTACATCTGTTTTGTAATCTCTTATTATTTTATACCAATCATTTTTTAGGGTATGAAAATTATTTAATTCCAAAAGTAAATTGGGATTATAGACTTCTTCATATCTTCCGTCCATAACTATTAAATTATTCGGATATAATTTATATGCCGCATAACTTCCGTAGTCAAAATTTATAAATAAATTTCCTTTAATGTTATTGATTTTTATAAATTCAATTGCATATCTCGGATAAGAAGATTCCGTAATCCTTATTTGTTTTTTGCCAAATAAAGGAATTACAAATATTAAACATATTAATACATAAACGCTTATATTAATTAATGAATTAATGCTTGCCAAAAAATCATTATTATTTATTTTAAATATTTTTTTAAGAAAATTACCTGAAATTTTTAAGAACGAATATACTTCGTTGTATAAAAGAGTACCTGCCGTAAATACAAAAAATGTTTGGTGTCTGACATGTGTTATCGATAAATATGCCGTTAAAATTACAAGAATATACTTTGTTTTATCCAAATCTTTATATTTTATTTTATTCTTAAATAAATCGGCAATCATAACCGTTAAAAAAGAAAACAAATATAATTTATAGCATATAAATTTATTTAAATATAATTTATGAAAAGAACTGTTCCATTCGGTAATATAACTTCTGTCCATAAAAGCGGCAGAAAACAGAAATTTAACATATTCAATTCCGTACGGATTGACAAATAATACGGCAAGACACCCCAATAATGTATAAATATACTCTTTAAATGATTTTTTATTTAAAAATTCACCAAAAATATAAACACAAAGTATTCCAATAAGACTTATGCATCCGCCATGAATATTTGCCCAAAAAAGCATTATTAAAGGAAGTAAGCATAATATACGTTTAGAACCCGTCCTTGCTTTCTCTAAAATATACAGAGAAACGGAATAGAAAAAACAGGTAAACATAAGGCATCTGACGATAGAACCTGTTGCTTTTGAAGCAGCCAGAAGCATTAATATTAAATAAACAATATTATAAGTAAATCCGCCTTCGGGATTTTTCAGTTTGATTGTTTTATAACAGAATAATAATGTAAGTCCCAGCAAGATTCCTTTGATAAATATTAAACCCGTATCGCCGAAATATTTATTTGCAAGATAAAAGAATATACTTGCACCCCATTCATGGTCATACCATGTATGCGTGGGCGTATATGATAATATGTCATGTTTTAATATGCTTAAATTTTCAACAATATATCCGCCCGCTATAAATCTTGCCCACAAATCATTATCGGGAATCGGATGCAAACAACAAAAACCTATACTTATTACAAATATTAGAAAAATAAATATATATTTTTTCATTATAACCGTTCCGTATTACTTTTAGACTTATTATATCATTTTTTACCCTAAATCCCGAAAAAATTATTTTAATAATTGTTTACAAATAAGTTAAATCAGTCAATATTTAATTGAGTATATACTTTATATATATAAGAGGTCAAAATGAGAAAATTAATAAAATTTATTCACCGAAGAAAAAAGTTTTCAACATTCATATTCCTAAATATGTAGCAAAACAAACAAAAGTCTAATACGGATATATCATGAAGAAAATAAATGATATTACGAACATAATCCAAGTGGTTATGTTCGTTTCGTTTTTTTGTCCGCAAAAAAGTTTAATCAGAGGGTAAATAATAAAAGCGGAAATAATTCCTAAGCCGATATTATAAGTAAAAATCATAACGGAAATCGTTAAAACGGCAGGGGCATATTCCGAAATATCGTTAAAATCAATTTTTGTTATAACAGAGGTCATAAGAATTCCCACATACAACAGTGCCGGAGCATAGGCATAAGGTGGAATTATCAATATTAACGGCGTGAAAAAGAGTCCGAGCAAAAATAAAAATCCTACGGTAAGTGCTGTTAGTCCTGTTCTTCCGCCTGCACTGATACCTGTCATAGAATCTATATAGGCACCCGGAGTCGTAGTTCCCATTAACGGTGCCGCTATTACGGATAAAGAGTCCGCTATCATTGTTTTTTTGCAGTCATTTCCTTTTTCTTCAGACCGATAATCCAAGGCTATAATGGCTCCTGAAGTATCAATATTTACCAGTATAAATATTATAAAAAATACGGGTAAAAATTTTATATTAAAAATATTTGAAAAATCCGTTCGAAATAATGAAGATGATATATCACCGGGCAAAGATATAATTTCGGACGGCAATTTTATATCATGAAACAAAATTCCCAAAATCGTTGTAAGTACTATAGATATTATTACGGCGGCTTTTATTTTTTTAGCCGATAATATAATGATTGATAAAAAACATATCAAACCTAAGATTATATGCAAAGAAAGAAAATTTCCCGCTTGAAGAGGAATATTTTTTGAAGTAAATTGAACTATTCCGATATCCTTTAAAGCTATAAAAATAAAGAATAATCCCAATCCTGCGCAAAAAGAAATCTTTATATTTTCGGGAATTTGATTAATTATATACGTTCTTAAGTTAATAATTGTCATAAAAAGTAAAATTAGACCGCAGATAAATATTGAAGCGAGAGCCGTTTCAACAGAAAATCCCTGTAAAGATACAATTATATAAGCAATAAATGCGGTTTCTCCCAGAAACGGTGCAACGGCATAAGGCTTATTTGCTATAAAAGCCATTAATAAACTTCCGATAAATACCGTTATTGCAGTAACGCTAACGGTAGAGGTAATATTTAACCCTGTAATTTCGAGTATTTTAGGACTTATTATTAAAAGATAAGCCATTGTAAAAAAAGTTGTAAGCCCTGCTATTAACTCGGTTTTAATGCTAGTATTATTTTTTTTTAATTTGAATATTTTTTCAATAAGCTCCATTTAAAAGTCTTTCCGTTTTTTTTATAACTTTTTCATTAAAAGCATCTTGAGGCGTTTCTTTCCCTGCAAAAATATTTTCAGAAGTTTCTTTTATTATATCATTAACCGAGCTGAAATTTTTGTTAACCGGAGTCGGTTTGGCATTAACAATCATATCCGTAAAAACGGCAGAATGCTTAGGTTTTTTGTTTTTATCCGCCATAAGTAAATGTTTTGCCGAATCAATTCTTGAAGGTATTATTAAACCGCTGTCCGTAAATCTGTTAATAATTTCTTCCGATGAAAGATATTTAACAAATTTTATTGCTTCATCTTTATTCTTTGATTTAGCTGAAATCGCCCAGCCTGAGGCATCAATATATACCTTGTTTTCATTCGATGACGGGAATTCAATTACATCCCAGTTAAAAGGAATTACTTCTCTGAATTTAGGCACCATCCACCTGCCTCCGAGATACATCGCAAGCTTCCCGTTTATAAACATTTGTGCCGTAGTCATACTGCCTATTTGAGATTTTGAAGGTGCAGCGTGGTATTTGTTTATCATATCCGCATATAAATTTAATGCTTCTATGCTCTGTTTTGAATTAATAATTACCGATTTTTTATCGTCAGATACTATTCCGCCGCCGTTTGAGGCTAAATAATATGACCAAAACAGGGAATCTTCTTCAAAATTTATTCCGAAATGTCCGTTGTTGGTTAATTTTATTGCTAAATCTCTTAATTCATATATATTGTTTATTTTATCGGGTATTTTTATTTTTAAATCGTCAAAAATATCTTTATTATAATAAATAACCAAGCCTGATATATCTCTTGGAACTGCATATAAAGAATTTTTATATTTAAAACAATCTAAAGCCGCAGCAAAAAAATTTTTTTCACTGTTTCCAAAATAAGGGGAAAGATTTTCCAATAATCCCGCTTCTTCATACAATGAAATATTTTGATTATTTATAAAAATAACATCAGGCTCCAAACCCGAAGCAAACAAAAGATGCAATTTCTGAAAATAGTTCTGCGGTATATGTATAAAATCTATTTTTATATCGGGATTTGCAGTTTCAAAATCATTAATTACGGAATTCAATATCTTTATTTCACTTTGCGAACCCCATGAAGAAAATCTTAAAACTTTTTCGGTATCATTAAACGAAACTCTTTGAGCAAAAATTAAAAAAATAATACTAATAATGAAAAGAAATATAAATATCTTTTTTGTCATTAAAGAACAGCCAATTCTTTCATTCCCGTATCGCTTATTTCTACCATTGCTTTATATGAATCAAGTCTTACGATATATAAGTCAGATTCTTTTTGTCTGTCATAAAATCTAGCCTGAAGATTTATCTGAGAGAGATCGGAAAATTGTTTCAGAAGTATAATATTAGCTCCGACGAAACCAAATAAGCTGAAAGAATCATTCAAAGTTGTAAGATAGAAACCTTTTGTCGGTGTAATTTTTAGTTCCGAAATAAGCTCGGGTTCATTAGCTTTTTGTGTTTGAGTATTATTCTTTTTATTTTTAATATCTTCAACAACGGGTAAATCTAATTGAGAAGCTTCATCAACGAAAGATTTTGTAATCGGATTTGTAACTTTTGATTTCGCAGTTTTTTCCATAACTGACTTCGGATTTTGTTTAATTGGATTGTTAAGTGTGAATGCAGATTCCGAAGTATTCAAGTCTTCTGCCATAGGAATATCAAAGCAACTGAATGTATTGTTATCGGAATGCTTAAGTGTTTGTTTCTTTTTAAGGTTAGGAAGAATATGGAATTCTTCATTTGAAGTCATCTCAACAGATTTTTCTTCCTGCGGCTGACTGTCTTCATTTGAGTCGGAATCAAATTCATTTACCTGAACGCTTTCAGGCGTTTGACGATGAATTGAACGAGAATATTTATTTGAAGTTTTACGAGCCAAAAGCATAATCCTTATTAAGCCTGCAAGAGCAGCAACGAGTATAACCAAACAGATTGTCCTGCCCAAATTAAAGCTGAACACGAAAGGTTCTTTTTCAAGTTGTTCAAGTGTTTTTGAATACAATTCGATTGTATAACCGTTTGCCAGATTGACATCCAATTTTACGTACGCAGTATCTTTATCATCCTTTTGATATACAGATTTTTCAATATCAATTTTTATTTTGGATTTATTATTACCATCTCTGTAAATAACCTTGATATCTTTATCGGAAGCTGCTGTATTTGGAACAAATACATAATATGAACCGTTTTGACGTTTTTGAACAAATGCATTTCCGTTGAATTCGTTTTCAAAAATAAGATTGATATTAAAATTTTTATCAAAAGGTTCATCTATAATGATTTTAGATAATTTATTTTCAAACTGAACTTCCGAAAAAGAAGGAAGAGATAAAATTATCACAGATACAAACACTAAAAGAATCTTAAAAAAATTGCCAAACTTCATACTTTACTATACTTTCCTAAGTATTATATAAATATTATACTAATATTATACATGCCTAACAAATACATTAAATCATCAAAATAAATTTTTTGTCACTTTTTAATAAATTTGATACCGAATGCTGATACAATACTTAAAATTTTATTTGTATTGAAAATAAAATAAAATTCTGATATTATAATGACTACGAAGAATTGAAACGGTAATATATGGAAATAACAAACGAACAACTCATTAAATTATTTGAACTGGCTTCCATGGAAAGGAAGAAAAACATCTCTGAAGTGGAACCAAAAGATATTTCCGAGGCTTTGATAGCAATAGAAAGAAAAATATACTCTTTTTCTTCCGACGTAAAAGTAAACTCTCTTGCCGATAAAAAAATATTAATAGCTGATGACTTGGAATTATCCATATATCAATTATCTACATTGCTAAAGAAAATAGGCATAGTTCCAAGAATAGCAAGAACAAAAGAAGAGGCAATATCAGAATTGCATAAAGCGCATTTTGATTGTATTATAGTCGATTTATTTATTCCCGACAGCTTAGATGGAATAGATTTAATAAAAATGTCCGTCCAAAAAAGAGATAAAACGGATTGCGAAAGCAAAATAGTAGTTATTTCCGGCACCGATGATTCATCCTTAATAGATCAGTGTTACGAAAACGGAGCTGATTTGTATATACAAAAAGATAAAGATTGGCACTCAAAACTTTTGAAATTCATTAGTACAACATTCCAGTCAGATAAAACGATTGCTTATACAAAATATACAATTAACAATAATATAGCCGCTTATCTTATAAAAAGATTTAATGAACAAAAAATATATGATTCGATAATCAAAAGTATTAATTCGTCAATATTCTCGGGCATGAATCATGTTTTATTCGATATGAGAGAAATTGCATCATTTGACGCGGATAACGCATCGATATTTGCCGAAATTTATAAAATCTGCGCAGAAAATAAAGGAAAATTTATACTTATAAACCCTTCCGCGGAAATAAAAGAAGCTTTATCTAACGTATATTTGGAAGATGTAATTCCCATTGCGGATAATATAGAAAAAGCAGTAAATATTATAAAAGAAGAATTTAATCAATAAGGTTAATTCTTTTTAGGTGTCTGTCGCTTTCAAACGGAGTATCAAGCCATATTTTGCAAATATCTTTTGCTAAATACTCACCGATAATTCTTTGTCCGAAACACAAAATATTAGTGTCGTTATGCAATCTCGAGAATTTGGCTGTTGTGGTATCGGAACAAACAACGGCTCTGATTCCTTTAATTTTGTTTGCAGAAATACACATTCCAACCCCTGTTCCGCAAATCAGAATACCTTTTTCGTATTCGCCTGAAACAACATTTTTTGCGACTTCCTTTGCTATCAGCGGATAGTCTGTGGATTCTTCCGTGAATACGCCATAATCAAATACTTTATAACCGTTTTCTTTTAAAAATTCAATTATTTTACCCTTTAAAACAAATCCGGCATGATCAGAACCTATTATAATTTTTGCATCGTTCATTTTAATTTCCTTTGTTAATAACAGCATAATACAATAATAAAATTGTTACAAATATTAAGAAAGAATTTAAATAAATAGCACGTTTTTCTGGAAATAAGTGTTTATATATATGTGTTATAAGTAAGGGATAAATATGCCTCAAATATATAACAATAATCCTTTAAATCAAATGCAAAGCGTAACACCGCTGCAGAATTATTACGGAAATTACAATAATTTGCAGCCGAATTCGCAGACGGTTACGGTGACACCTGATTCAAATTCGCAGATATACAATTATCCGCAGGCTTCGATATATGGTACGAACGATAAAAAGCAAGCTTCGGCTGTAAATATATATATAAATAATCCTTCTGCCTTGGGCGGGCCTGTTTCAAACACAATGCCGTCTATTCCAAATATGCCGCAAAACAGTGCAGCGGAACCTGTATTGGCAAATACCCCCATTAGTAATAATAACGAAACAACGCAAACCGATAAAACCGAAAAGAAGGAAAAAGAAAAAAAGAAGGTTGTAGAATTAACCGACGACTATATAAAGACTTTGGAAAGTTATTTAAAGAGTCCTGATAAAGCGGTAAGAAAAGACGGGATAACGGAATTAATTAACAGATTTGAAGAAGATGATACAAGATATAAAGATCCTGCTTTAACCGCATTATTAAATACGGCATTATTGGATCCCGATGCAAATAACAGATTAATGGCAATAAGTTTAATAGCCGGAGGAAACGCAAAAGGTGATGAAAAAACCGCTGAGCTGTTAAAAGAATGCCAAAAGTCTGATAAATTATACGGACAAGAAGCTGCACTTGCTAGTAAGGCACTGCTAAAATCCGCAGAAAATAAGAAAGAAGTATAAAGGAGAAACTTAAAGTGGCTGTAGGTATAAACACACAGATAATAAATGCGGCGAAAAAATTAGCAGGAAAACCATTGGCAGCGGCTTCTAAGGTAATTGGCGGCGCAACAATTGCTTCTGTTATATATGATTCACATGTTAACGGTAAAGAAAAATCAAATATTACTGACGAAGTAAATTCGGCAAACAGACTCTACAATTTGAATAAAAATTATTACACGATAAATAAAGAAAGTGCAACGATAGCAGCAATGAAAAAAGGCTGGTATTTGGGACAAATGACAAACGGTACTTCTCATTTTATTAATAATGTAAAAGGATACATAGTAGGTGCCGGAATGACTATATTTAATAATGCTCCAATGCTTGCATTATCTGCAATTGCCGTAAGAATAGGCAAAATCGGTAAAATTCCGGTAGGAAAATTAGCAGGTGCCGTTCTCGGACTTTCTTGGGTAAAAACATTCTTGGTTGATGTAGTTGGTATTGCAAATCAAAAAAAATAAAAATTTTTTTATCACTATAATGCTGTGAAACCTGTTGCTATAAAAAGCTTTTCGCCATCTCATATAATACAAGTGGCTAATTGGAAATTATACATTTGATTAATTACTTTAAAATTATTATTGGTCTAATATAAACTTTATAATTACACCAAAAGAATAATAAGTATAAAGCAGAGAGAAGAAAGGCTAAGTAATGGTAGAAACAGTTAAAGGTAACAAAATTATAAGTGTTGTAATCATAGAGGATTATAAACTAACCAGAGTCGGTTTGAAATCAACATTAAACGAATACGAAAATATAAATGTCGTAGGAGAGGCAGAAGATGCGCAAATCGGGATAGAAATAATACAAAAATTAAAACCCGATGTTGTATTAATGGACTTAGGTTTACCCGGAATTAACGGATTAGAAGCTACTATAAAAATAAAAGAAAAAGGATTGCAGACAAAAGTAATAATATTAACCTCTCACGAAAGAGGCGAAGAAGTAATAGCAGCATTGGGCGCAGGCGCAAATGCATACTGCCTGAAAGACATATCTCCCGAAACATTATCCGAAGTGATAAAAAATGTTGCAGATGGAGCTTGTTGGGTAGATCCGGGGGTATCATCGGCAGCTCTGAACTTTTTCCCGAAACCTGAAAATGTTTCCTTGGTTCAAACAAATAATACACAAGATGCAAGAGCTCAATTGACCGAACGTGAACTTGAAGTGCTTAAACACTTGGTAAACGGAAAAAGTAATACGGAAATAGCAAAAGAATTGATAGTCAGTGTTCATACTGCGAAGGCACATGTTTGCAGTATCCTTCAAAAATTATGTGTAGATGATAGAGTTCAGGCAGCTGTAAAGGCTATTAAAGAAAACATTATATAGATAAAAAATAAATGCGAAATTTTCATAGTATTTTTAGATACTATGAAAATTTTGTATTTGGAATTGCAGTAAAGAAAGCAAAAAAAGAGAAATAAGTAAACTCTTTACAATTGAATATTTTTTTATTAATATATAGACAAGCAACGGAGGAGTGCCGGAGCGGTTGATCGGAGCGGTCTTGAAAACCGTCGTACGTGCGAGCGTACCGTGGGTTCGAATCCC
>CANQLK010000040.1 GCA_947624665.1 Candidatus Gastranaerophilales bacterium | reverse complement strand
GGGTACGGCTTTATGTCCGAAAGAGCAGATTTCGCCGAAGTTTGCAGAGAACATAATATAAAATTTATCGGCCCTTCGCCTGAATCAATGCAATTAATGGGTGATAAAGCTACAGCAAGAAAAACTATGGCATCAAAAGGAGTTCCGATTACCCCCGGAACTGGTATTATAACCGATATTGAAGAAGCTAAATCATCGGCAAAAAAATTCGGATACCCCGTTATAGTTAAAGCAACAGCCGGCGGTGGCGGAAAAGGTATGCGTGTCGCTAATACCGATGAAGAACTTGAACAAGCCATTATTCTATGCAGGCAGGAAGCAGAAAAATTCTTCGGAAATCCCGACGTCTATATGGAAAAATATTTGGTTAATCCAAGACACATTGAAGTTCAAATTATTGCAGATAAATTCGGAAATGTTATTCATTTGGGCGAAAGAGATTGCTCAATCCAAAGAAGACATCAAAAATTAGTGGAAGAAGCACCTTCGCCTGCCGTTAGTGAAGAAATCAGAAAAAAACTCGGAGAAGCTGCCGTTCGTGCTGCTATAGCTGCTAATTATGAAGGCGTGGGAACCATTGAATTCCTGCTCGATAAAGATAAAAATTTCTATTTCATGGAAATGAATACAAGACTTCAGGTTGAACACGGCATCTCTGAAATGATTTCCAATGTTGACATAGTAAGAGAACAAATAAAAATTGCTGCGGGAAATCCACTATCTTATAAACAGGAAGATATTAAATTATTCGGGCATGCTATAGAGTGCAGAATTAATGCAGAAGACCCCGAAAGGAATTTTCTGCCCGCTCCCGGTGAAATAAACGGTTATATAACCCCGGGAGGTTTTGGAGTAAGAGTCGATTCTCACGTATACTCCGGTTACAGAATCCCGCCTTATTATGATTCTTTAATAAGCAAGCTTATGTGTTGGGCGCCCACAAGAGAAGAAGCAAGAAGAAGAATGTACAGAGCTTTAAAAGAATATGTTATAACAGGTGTTAAGACTACGCTGCCTTTTTATCAGGAGCTTATTGAAGATGAAGTATTTATAAGCGGTAATTTTGATACAGGGTTTATGAATACTTATAAACAAAATAAAAATTCATAAATCATTGTGTATCAAGCTCAATGATTTTAGAGCCGGTATTTTTTCGAACTTCTTTAATAAATTTTGAAATTTTTGAATTCTTCATTATTAAAGCTACGCTGCCATTATCTTTTGAAACGGGTTTAAATCCGCATTTTTTCTTGTAAAAATCTACGGTAGAAGCAGCAGGATATTTTACGTATACATCCCCTGTGCTTTTATCAGAGAACATTTTTGCGACCATTGCAATCATGGTTTGTCCCGCATACTTATATTTTCCGTCTTGTTTGGTTTCTATATATTCTATGTTTATATCATTATTAATTTTTTTTGTTTCACAAATTCCTACTACATTTTTTTTATTATCCTCAAGAACATATATATTGAAGGGAAATTTAAACATAGAGCTTTTTCTGAGCATATCATAAGCAATACAACGTGAATATATCATAGGCGGACAAGAATTTAAAAAATTTGTTATATCTTCGGGATAATCTCTACAGTCGTACTCAGACAATACAACAGGCGTTTTTTTACCTTTTTTTGTATTAATAATACAACTTTTCATTACAGATATTTTACTACCGAAAGAAATACAGAAATCAGACATAATTACACCATCAAATCTATAATCGGATGACGGACTCGAGCTTCGGTTCTTATTTTTGTGGCATTCGATTTGGAAGTTTTCATATATAAAGCTATACCTTCCTCATTACAATGTTCAAACCCGCATTTATTAATATAAAAATCTATGGCGGAAGGAATAGGCATAGGAATATAAATTTTTTTTAATTTTTCATGTTTGGCTACTCTTCCTATAGCAGCAATCATTGTTTGTCCGACATATTTATATTGTTTATTACCTTTACTTTCAATAAATTCTATGTGTAAATCTTTAGGATGTTTACTAACCTGACAAATTCCGACTATTTCACCATCGTCAATCCGCATTTCATAAAAAGCATCGGTTTCGGGTTCATAAAAATATTCATCATTAACCGTAAACAAAGAATTACATTTATTCATCATATATGCAGTTCTCATGTTTTGCGATATAGATTTACTGAATTGCCATCCCTTTAAAGAATCTCTTACTTCATCAATTTCATTAATATCTTCACAATCAACTTCGTAAAATGTTGCGGGAATATATTTATTTGCAACATTATCTTTTATATGACATTTTATTAACGGTATTTTTTTTCCGAAAGAAATTGATGAAACAGCCATATTATTCCCTTTCAAAGAGAATAAAAATCAAAAAAAATAAAGTTGCGTAAATATACAAAAAATACCATAAATACTTTAACATTAAAGTTTTTTATATTACAATATTGAAAAAATAAGTAAACAGGTGATTACTATGACGGAAACAACAAAAAAAGATTATAAAGACAGCATAAATTTACCGAAAACAACACTGGAAATGCGTGCAAATGCTACACAAAAAGAACCGAACACATTAAAATTTTGGGAAGACAACAAAATATATGAAAAAATGCTTGCTAAAAGAAACAAATCAAAATCTTTCGTACTGCACGACGGGCCTCCTTATTTGAGTTCGGATAAAATTCATGTGGGAACCGCTTTAAATAAAATATTAAAAGATATTTTAAATAAATATAAATCACAAAGAGGGTATTATGCCCCATACGTACCCGGATACGATGCACACGGACTTCCCATAGAAAATGCCGTAGTTAAAAATCTTAAAGGCGGACGTCATAGCGGTAGTGAAGGCGAACTTAGAAAGCTATGCAGAGAATACGCTCAAAAAAGCCTTGTAGGACAAGAAAATGCATTTAGAAGGTTAGGAGTTCTAGGTGACTGGCAGCATCCGTATCTTACGATAGCTCCGGAATATGAAGCCGAACAAATTAGAGTTTTCGGCGAAATGAACAAGAAAGGTTACATAGAAAAAGGGCTAAAACCCGTATATTGGTGTGCTTCCTGCGAAACAGCACTGGCTGAAGCAGAAGTGGAATATGCCGATCACACTTCTTGCAGTATATACGTTCGTTTCAAATTCGATGAAAACGATAAAAAGAAAGTATATTCGATAATAAACAACAGTAATAATAAAGATTTGTACGTTGTTATATGGACAACAACTCCTTGGACAATTCCTTCAAATTTGGCTGTATGTCTAAACGCAAGGCTTGAATACAGCGTTATCGAATACCGAAATGAAAACTATATAATAGCTTCGGAACTATTAAACAGCTTTGTTAAAGATGTTGAATGGAACGAAACCGAAATAAAAACAATCGGAACATTATATGGTAATGAATTAGAGAATATGAAGGCATATCATCCTTTATATAATCGTGAAAGCAGAATAATTTTAGGCGACCACGTTACTCTGGATGCAGGTACCGGATGTGTTCATACAGCTCCCGGACACGGTTTAGAAGACTGGGAAGTATGTCAAAAATATAATATTCCTACATTCTCGCCATTAGATTCAAAAGGAGAATGGCAAAAAGTTCCTGAATTTAACTTTGATGACGAAGATTTAATCGGAGTTCCTTATTATAAAGGCAACGATATTGTTATACAAAAACTTGAAGCAAAAAATGCACTGTTAAAGAAACAGGATTTGGTACACAGCTATCCTCACTGTTGGAGATGCAAGCATCCTGTAATATACAGAGCAACACCTCAATGGTTCGTAAAAGTTGATAAATTCCGTGATAAAGCAATGGAAGCAATCAAAAACACAAAATTTATACCTGCAAGCGGAGAAAGCAGAATTGGTAATATGGTCGAAAACAGAACCGATTGGTGTATTTCAAGACAAAGAGCTTGGGGTGTACCTATTCCTATATTCTATTGCGAAGATTGCGGAGAAGTTATCTGCACTGATGAAACAATTGAAAATGTAGCAAAAATATATGAAAAAGAAAGTTCTGATGCTTGGGTAAATCACAGTGCGGAAGAACTTTTACCAAAAGGTTTTGTATGCCCAAAATGCGGTAAAAATCATTTCGTAAAAGAAAAAGATATAATGGATGTATGGTTTGATTCGGGTGTTTCTTGGAGAGCGGTTGTTGAAAAACGCTCGGAAGAATTAGGTCATACTCCCGTTGACATGTACTTAGAAGGCTCAGATCAGCATAGAGGTTGGTTCCAATCTTCACTTTTGACCTCCGTCGCAACAACGGGACATGCTCCTTATAAACAGGTTCTTACTCACGGATTTGTATTCGGAGAGGACGGAAGAAAAATGTCTAAGTCGCTTGGAAACTACATAAGACCTGATGATATTATTAAAAATTACGGCGCAGATATTTTAAGACTTTGGGCTGCCTCCGTCGATTACAAAAATGATATAAAAATCGGAAACAACATTGTAAGTCAGCTTGTTGAAATATTTAAGAAAACAAGAAATACCGCAAGATTTCTGCTAGGCAATCTCTTTGATTTCGACCCGAAAGCAGATTATGTTCAATATAATGATTTAAAAGATATTGATAAATTCGCACTGCATAAACTGAATATTTTAATAGAAAATGTTACGGATGCATTTGAAAAATATGAATTTTACCGTTATTTCCAATATCTTCAGAATTTTGCTGCAGTCGATTTAAGTTCATTCTATTTGGATATTGTAAAAGACAGACTATATACAAGCGGTAAAAAATCACTTTCAAGACGAGCTTGTCAGACCGTTTTATATGAAATACTACAGGTCTTAACAAGAATTTTAGTACCGGTTATGCCATTCCAAGCAGAAGATATATGGCAGAACATGCCTGAAAACCAACGCAACGGATTAGAAAGCGTACTTTTAACCGATTGGCCCGTTACAAATGCACAATGGAATAATACAGAACTTGAAGCTGAATTTGGTGAAATTCTTAAACTTCGTGAAATTGTTACAAAAGCGATAGAGCCTCTAAGAGCGGAAAAGAGAATAGGAAGCTCGCTTGAAACAGCGGTATATATAGTTTCTGACAATAAGAATACGCTTATAAAATACGAAAAAGAATTATGTAACATATTTATAACTTCGCAGGCATATATAACGGACGAGAAGCCGTATGATGTTATGAATGAATACAAAGAGGAAGGATACAGCGTTTATATAACAAAAGCCGAAGGCGAAAAATGCGAACGCTGTTGGAAATACAGACCACTTGGTACACACGCAGGTTATGAAACAATATGTGATGACTGTTATAATGCTGTAACAGGTAATGATTAAAACGAAATCAAAATTAAAGAAAAGGGGAAAACACAATTGTGTTTTCCCCTTTTCTTTTGGTTAGAACTTAAATAATAATTATTTGAAATTATATCTGAACATAGGTTTAATATTTTCTACTCTGCACATATCAAAGCTTTGGTCAGCGGAAGAAGGCGGACAAAGTTCGCTGGGAGCAATACCTGCACAATAATTTGCATATTCGTTATTTCGGTTGCCGATAGCCGTGCAATAAGCCTGACGATAAGAGAAGAAGCTCGAACCGCTTTCATTTTTTAAAGGAACAACCGCAAAATTACAAGTACCCCACTTAGTACATTCACTGGGAACGGAATCGGTTCTATCCTTATCATAACTGTAGTAATATCCCTTTACCTGAGAAGTCAGATATTGAAAACGCTTGCCTTCGGAATTGGTAACATTGTCAGCAGCGACTCCGAGAGGAAAGACTTCTCCGTTATCCAAAACCATAAAAGTAACAATATCAGGAACATTTTGACTAATTCCATCCTCGTCGTAGATATTAGGTCTTGAGGTAGAATTTAAATCAACGGCAATCAGCCTGTAACCGTATGTATTGGAAACACCGGGGTTAAAATCCCATTGAGAGATATAATATATTTGACCGTTAGTTGCTCTGAAATTGGGCATATCTTTATTTAAATTAGGGATATAAGGTTCATGATTAGAGTTATTAAATGCAACGGATTGAAGATTATCGCAATTTACCGTACCTGAAGTATTAACGATAGCAGCCAGTGCATGACAGAATATATTGGAAGGATTGTTCCTTATATTGACTCTTTCCGAACACAGAGGAAGCCCTTGCATATTTTCACCGTGTTCATTATCAGATTCCAGTACGCTTACAATAACTCTTCCATTCGGATTACTTTTAATACATTTCGTAACAGGATAATGAATTTTGGAATCGTGTTCGTCAAGCAAATCTTCCAAAGGCACGGAACCTGAATATAACTCTCCTACCATATCCTGAATATTTTTAAATGCAAAATATGTTAATGAGGTATATGAAGTTCTTATTATTTTTAAACTGGTCATAGACATAGTAATTATAAATCCTATAATTACTACACAAATTAATACCTCAGCTAAAGTAAAACCTTTTCTTTTATTTTTCATTTTGCATTTCCTTTAAAAGTTTATAGCATTCATCATAAGTATCTGCAACAATTATATCATTTTTATGACCTATAACATCTTTTGTAATGTTTAATACGGTTTTATTTTCTTTAATGGCAAAAACTTTTATATTATTTTTTAAAGCATCGGCAACAACAGATGCTCCAAGAGAATTATAAGGCATAATTAAAGCTTTTAATTTATCTTTGCTAATATTATTTTTCCCGTTTTGAAAAGAAAATAACGGTGCATAATCAAGTGCAAACAACAGACAGGGTAAAAAAGTAGGAGTAATATATTCCGCAGCAGCCTTGGCATCAACAATTTCTTTTGTGATTGTAATATCCTCAAAAGCAGGAGAATGAACAACTGGCATTTGTAATTCTCTTGATAAATAATGAGAAATAACAGCTTCCACACCTCCTACTATATCAACACCTTCTCCGTCTTTATAATTATCTTCGGGCGGTTCATCAAATTTACAAACAACAGCAATGGCTTCGGCACCCCTTGATTTAAGTTTTTCACCTGCCTCCAAAAGCGTTTTATTATTTTGAACTCTGCCTGATGAAATTCCCGATTTCAAATTAAAGAACTCAACTCCGCATGGTTTTTCGGTTACTTCATATCCTATAATATCCGTTCCGTATATGGTTTTAACCGCATTTATCGTATTAATATGAACATTTATTATACCTTGCGAAATTCCTTTATCAAATATAATACCTATTTTATTCCTTTTCTTCGAAACGGATAAAAAAAGTTTACCTTTAATAAATTGAGATAAAGCACTGCCTTCAACATAAAGCATATTATCGGAAATTCCCGAGAAACAAGCAGCATTAACGACATTAGGATTTACAATAACATTAAAACTCTCTGTAAACATTTTTGCTTTTAAAGAAGCATCACCTGCAAATCCACCCGTCGCCGCACCAATTCCCGTTGGAACAACAAAGGCAATTAAAGGTTTATTTTCATCATAATTCAACATATTCATTAACCTTTAACGGCAGACACTTTTGTCCTTGTTCTTCAATCATAAGTGCAAATTTTTGAACATCCGCCTTTATATTGGGAAAAGTATTGTAGTGCATTGGGATAATTTCCATCGCATATAACATTTTTGCAGCAACAGCCGCATCTTCTATATCCATTGTGTAATATCCGCCGATAGGCAAAAGTGCATAATACGGATTATACAATTCTCCAATCATTTTGAAATCAGGCATTAAAGCGGTATCTCCGGCATGATATATAATAGTACCTTCTAAATCCAATAGAACCCCGCAAGCAGGCCCGCCATAAGGTAAATCGGGATTGGAACTGGAATGAACCGCAGGCAAAAATTTAACACTGCCCCAGTTAAATTTCAATTTTCCTCCGATATTAACGGCTATAGCCTTTGCCCCCTTTTCCATACAATAATTTGCAAGCTCAAATACGGCTATGATTATTGCACCTGTATGTTTTGATATTGCTATTGCATCGCCCAAGTGATCCAAATGTGCATGCGTTACTATTATATGTGTTATTCTTTTTTTCTTATAATCAAAATCTGCAAGCGGATTTCCCGTTATAAACGGATCGATTAATATACCTTCCCAGTCTTTTTCTATTAAAAAAGCACTATGCCCAATATATGTCAATCTTCTCATAATATCCTCTCCGTTCCTTTTTTGATTTTATCAAATTTAAGGAATAAAAGGAATACACTAAATATACAGGTTATAATTTAACAATTAATAAATTTTTTTAATTTATTTATTATTCCGTACAATGTATTGGAACAGGGAATTAATGCCTCGCTATGATATGGAATATACGATTTTATTATATTATCGGGCAATTCAGCTCCGTCTTTTAAAGTATCGGCAATAAATTTAATATATTTATCCTGTTCTTCTCTATACAATGAATCCCGATTTCTAATATCCTCATCGGCTTCAAGATGACACAAAGCATGCCAGGCAGCTATTATTGTTTTATCGTCACAATCTTTCGGAAAAAGAGCTAATGCATCCCTTATAAGCATTTCTTTTGCCAAAACGGAGTTGTATAATTCGGCTGCTTTTTTTCTTTCACGTTTATAATCTACGCTTTTACGCTCGAACATTGCTTTTCCAAAGCTCTCATTAATGATCGCATATCATTATTAAAATATTGTCCGGCTAACTTGTTTATGGCAGTAGCAGCCATCTGTTCACGTGATTCAACTGATACATAACTGAACTTCTTGCCGCACTTTTCTCTTTTTAACAATTTTTTTTCTACAAGTCTGTCCATAACAGTTTTTACGGTTGTATATGCCCTTATATTTCCGTTTCGGTTAATTCTTTCCAATACTTCACTAACAGATATTATTCTGTCCGATTCACCGTTTTCTTCTATTGCCCATATCGCGCTTAATATTTCATTTTCCAATGTTCCGTGTGTATATGTCATTAATCTTTCCTTTTTAATTTATTTACTACTATTATAGCATTTGTTTTATCAAAAAAAAACTCCTCCATATAATATTATTAAAACAAATTAACAGAATTTACAAATTATTTAATCTGGTATCGCAATATTACACTTGCTCGTTTTGTAACCTTTTCAATTCGCCACTCGCAAATTTTTACTCACACCTTCGGCTTATCGTAAAAATTTACTCGGACACTTTAATCAAATAATTTTACCTGACCTTTAGAAGCTTCGAAAACAGTTTGTGTTGCATAAGCAACATAATGTCTGTATTTTTTATTAGTTATTTTTCTGCTATCAAGTAATTGGGAAACGGCATTAAAATAGTCACGCATATAATTTATTCGGTTATCTTTATCTTCATAGAGCCATTGCAAAAAAGGTTTATTGCTTTTTCTTGAATTACAGGCATTATGCATAGACATATAGTTTGAAATATTATCACGATTTTTTTCCAAATCATAAGCAATTATATGATCAGTATTGGCTATAGAAGAATACAAAAATCTTAAAGCAATGGTATACGAGTCCCAATCTTCGTTATATTTGTTTTTCCCCGAATATTTAACAATCCATGCAGAATCCATATCGGCAGAAGTAGGAAAACTTTTTGCTATATTCTTAAGCTTTTCATATTTTTTAGGGTTACGGATATTAACTTTGCTTATCCTGTCAATCATTATTTTCCGTCTAAACGGAGCTTCTGCATTCTTTTTACGAATTAAAGAACTAAGGTTATTAACCCTGAAAAGCAGAACTTTTTGCTCTTTTTGCGGTAATGTTTTAGCCAAAGAACGCATTTTATTTATTTTTCGCATTTGAACTTTTTGCAAAACGGGAAGTTTTGTATCTCTGAGTTCAACAAGCAGAGTTCTTATATCTTTAGAGTGACCCGGTTTTTGAGAGAGTTCACATAATTCATCATAGACAATTGTTTCAACAGGACGCATATATTCCTTGTATTTTCCCAATACGTCAAGATATTCTTCTTTGTCAACAGAAGCAAGTTCTTCAGAAATTTTCTTGAACATGCACAAATTCATCATTTTCTTTCCGCAGGCAGGACAAGGAATTCCGTTGAATTTTGATATTTTAAATTCCGATGATTCTTCCGCAAGTTTTCTGTTACCCGGGGAATATATTCTTGGAGCTTTAGATGAAAAGTTTATGGGGAAATAAAAAGCATTACTTATCGTTTGCGGTTTTTTTAGGGGGATATTTTTATTATTTACTATGCTTTTTTTACCGTTATCAGTTATATTTAATTTAGTATAATTTGAAAAATTAATATTATGTATATACATCATAAACTCTCTTAAGCGCATAAAAACTTATAATATATTTTTTTGTTACCGTGGATTAAAATTTGTAAACTTAAATTTTTCGAGATAAAAATTTTTAATTTTTTTAAAAAAAATAGTCATTTTAAGAAAAATAAGGTTAATTTTTAGAAGAATTGCACAAAAAAATTACAATTTTATCATTTTTTTCGTGCTAATTTTTTTTAAAGATGATAATAAAAACGCAAATAAATTTATTTTTAGATATTAAGTTGATATTATTGCAATAGAAAATACATGTAGAAAGCAAGTAAAAAATTTGAATATAAAACCTGTAGACACAAGCGTATATAAAAAACAAAATAATCAAAATAAATCGCCAAAGTTTAAAAGCGGATTGGGAGATACCGCTTTTAATTTGCTTGATAAAGGTTTCAGCATTTTGGATAAAAATGCCATGATACAGGTATCTTTTGTTGACACGGTTTCAACAAACATCCCAAGGACACTGGTAGATTTAAAAACAGGCTTAGCTGCAGCATTTGAAACATGCAGACGTGAATTCTCGGGTTTATTTGTCAACTGCCTTATGCCGGGACTGGTTGTTAAAGGTTTAGCAGCAATTCTCCCTAAAAATAAAGAATTAAAAGGAACCGATGTCATAGGCTCTTGGGCTAACGGTTCTTCCATAGATAAATTGACTAATGTTTATAATCAGGCACAAGCTTCTAATGCCGCCGATAAAACAAGAGATTTCGTAGAAAGAGCCATAGGCTCTTTAGAAGGTTTGGACGGCACTAATTGGGTAAAATATAAAGATTATTCATCCGAAAGCATTTATCAGGATGCCATAACTGATATAACCAATGCTGTTTCCGCTAAAGGTAAAACAAGAAAAATTCTTTTAAACAGTGCAAAAAAGAAACTTGCAGGACTTACAAAAGCCGAAAGCGTTTTAAAATTCAACGGAGCCGCTCAGCCCGAATTGGGTGAAACATTAAGAGATATTGCCGACTTAGGAGGCAAGTTCAATTTTGTTAAAGAAAAAGCTATCGGAAATGTTACTCCAAAAATCGAAGAAAATGCTTCTTCCAAAGTCAATGAGGCAATTAATAAATACGGTAACTCATTAAAAAACTTTGTTAACAAAAAAAGCTTGATAGGTCTTGGTATTGTCTTGGCTATAGCCGTCAGCGTTCAGTCAATAAACAGAGCTATTACAAGAAAACAGTTTAATGCCGAAGGCGCACCTATTTATAAAGATTTCGGCAAAAAAGATACTACTCAAAAAATGGATGAGTCCGATAAGAAAAAATTCTTTGGTAAAAAACTTATCTCTGCTGCAGGTATGTATGCATTGGCTGCCGCTTCAATGATGAAAAAACCTTCGCTTAATATGTTCCAATTTTCGGGAATATTCCCTACCATGGATCAGTGCCGATGGATTGCAGCTTCCACTTTCGCAAGCAGAATGATGGGCGCAGAAGATGATAACGAACTCAGAGAAACTACTGTTAGAGATATAGCTTCCTTCTCCGGATTATATTTCCTCGGTGACTACGTTAAAAAAGGCGCAGCTTCAGGCATGGAAAAATTTTCCAAAACAAATCTCGGCTCTAAATTACTGGGCAGCAATGTTGTTCTTTTAAACAGAAGAAAAGTAATAGAAAAACCTGTTTTAAAAGAAGGTGCTTCAGTTTTAGAAAAAATTTCATCAAATCTGGGCTTTAAGGCAAAACAATTCGGAAATTGGATTAAAAATACCGATTTAAAAACAGCATCCGAAGTATCTTCAACTAAAATCCGAAATTTGAGAAATATATGCCGTGTCGCTGATATTGCCTTCTCTATCATAATGCTCGGAGTTTTACTTCCTAAATACAATCGTTCCGTTACCGAAAAAAAAGTTGCTGCCGCAAAACTTAAAGAAGAACAGGAAAACCGTTCTAAACTGGATTTCTCCTCCGTCCAAAACATTCCTAATATTTTTAAAAATATAGTTTAAATTTATAGATTTGTAACAAATTATAAAAAACTACGCAAAATATTTTACGATAATGTTTTGTACTCATGCTGTGTTGTTAAAAAAAAGAAAATGTTGTATAATAACACAGCCAGAGGAAAAACATAAATTTTTATGTTTGTATTAAGTAAAAGGAGTAAAAAGTGGTT
The DNA here is from genome assembly GCA_947624665.1 of Candidatus Gastranaerophilales bacterium. GTDB lineage: Bacteria > Cyanobacteriota > Vampirovibrionia > Gastranaerophilales > Gastranaerophilaceae > Avigastranaerophilus. The sequence continues at coordinate 641 of CANQLK010000040.1, read as the reverse complement.
GACAACAGGTCAGCCGGAGTCTTAGGTATTGGCGGCGGAATAAACTTTAAAAGCGGAGATATCTCCGGTACAGCAGCTAAAACCTCTGACGACAGGGCAAGTCAAGGAACTGATTATTTTATGCCTGAAGGTGAAGAACAAACTTCTTCATCCGAGCAGTTTATTGACAGAAGCATGGAACTTCGTGCCTCTTTAAATTCGCTTGCTCTTTTAAATGTTGTTTCTGTTATTCGTAATCAAAATAGAAAAAAATCTATTTTGGATGATGAAGATTTGGAAGAAAAAATTAAAAATAAAAAAGATGACGATAAAGAATAAAGCTTTCTTTGTCTTTTAGTTTTTTTCCCATTACAATATATTAAAAATCTGTTAAAATAGTCATAGAGGTTTTGTGATGCGGTTAAAAAAATTAAACAACTTGTTTTTTTCGATAATATTTTCATTTATGGTAATAAATAATGTCCAAGCACTGGAATATTCTGATGTCCCTCAAGGGTTTTGGGCATATCGTCAAATTGATAAATTGACTGACGAAAATTTAATTAGCGGATATGAAAATAATAAATTTAAACCTGATAAACTTATTACAAGAGCCGAATATTCCGCTATGATTATAAAAACTATCGGACAAGAAAATATTC
>CANQLK010000039.1 GCA_947624665.1 Candidatus Gastranaerophilales bacterium | reverse complement strand
TCATCCCTATACATCCCTATATGTCGAACCGTTGCAAACGGCATTATTTCATTTGCAATATCTGAGAAAATCAATCCCGCTCTTAATATCGGAGCTATTATAATCTCATTTTTTTCGCTTAAACGAGAACAAATACATTTTTCTAACGGAGTTTCAATTTCTATATCTTCTAATTCTAAATCTTCCGTTGCTTTATAAAACAACAAATATGTAATTCTTCTTATGGCACTTCTGAATACTTCCGCAGAGGTATTTTTATTTCTTATTATGCTTAAATTATGAAGGCATAACGGATGATTTACAACTTCAACATTAGAAAACTTATTCATTTACAATGTCCTCTTCATTATTATCAATCGTTTGTTTCTGCTCTAAAAACTTTTTTGTATCTTCAGACATTTTATTAATAATAACAGTCTGCGACTGATTAACTTTATCCGTTTGTAAAGCTAGTGCATTAACAAACTTGCTTTGTTTTAATAAATCTTTTTTCTCGATAAGTCCTGCCGATTTAATGGTTCTACCGATACTGCCGTAAATATCAATCATAACTTCTGCAGTCAGCTTGGAACCGTCCCAAAAATCCTGAACTCTGTAGGAATTTGAAGGAATTATTTCATCGGAATTTTCGGTATCATAACCCGTTAACGGATTCAACTCCAATGACGTAGAACCGCTTATCCCGTAGAATTCTATTGTTGCGGTTGCACTTTTGGGCATTATCATATCTTTTTTTGTAACCAGTATCGATACAAATACTTTATTGTCAAATATTTTCACATCTCTGACATAACCGATATTAATACCCATCAATCTGACGGGAGAACCTCTGACCAATCCTTCAACATCATCAAAAAACATATAATAAGTATTATTTATATTATCCTTAATTGAAGTCTTATAAATAAAAAAGAATGAACCGCAAAATATTATAAGCAGCCAAAATATTATTTCAACTAACACTATCTGTTTTCTATCCATAGTAATATTATAAAACAAATGAAGTTTATTACAAATTTATAACATCATCATTAACATGTTTAATGCCAATGATAGCTGCAATAATAAAGAGAACCGACATAATATGAGCAATATGAACCGGGCCGATACTAAAGACACTATCCACTCTTATTGTTTCTACAAACAGACGAACAATCGAATATAAGATTATATAAGAAAAGAATATCTGTCCGTCTTTTCGGTTTTTTAATTTTGAAAGCATACAAAACAAAATTAACAACACAAAAATATTCAAAATTGATTCATATAAAAATGAGGGATGAAAGAAATCAAAGTTTTTAAACGCCTCGGGACGATGAGAATAAGGGATATAAAGCTTCCAAGGTAAATCGGTAGGCAATCCGAATGCTTCAGAGTTAAAGAAATTCCCCCATCTGCCAATAATTTGCCCAGTAATTAAACCGAAAGAATATAAATCGGCTAATCTTAAAAAATTAAGATTATATTTTTTTACATAAAGATAACCTGCGACAATACCGCCTATAATTGAACCTTGAATGGATATTCCGCCGTTCCAAATTGCTATAATTTCATTGGGATTTTTTATAAAATAATCATAGTCAAAGACAACATAATATAATCGTGCAAATATAATGCCGAATATAATTACATAAAAGGACAAATCACAAATTGTATCAAAAGATATGTCTTTAAAATACTTTTTAGCAGTTAAAAAGATAACGAAGAGTCCGCAGACTATCGAAAAAGACATAATAATCCCATACCAATAGATATCAATATTTCCAAGAGTAAAAGCTATTTCTTCGGGGGATTTAAACATAACTATTGATTAACTTCTTCGGTACCTTGAGCCTGATTTTGGTCTTGTGCTTCTTCTTGATTACCGTTTTCAGAATTTTCAGTATCCTGCACCATATCCGAATTTTGATTATTTAACTCATCTTGAATTTGATTTTGAACTTCATTATTTTTGTTATCGTATACTTCCGTATACTCTTTTATTTTGGCATTCAATTCAGATATTTTGGAATTAATTTTATCCGATTCCGTCGCATTAACTTTATTTTCCAAATACTTATTATAAGTATCGATGGCATCTGAAGCTTTATTATTGAAGTCAGAGAGTTGTTCCAGTGATAAATCATAAGGATTTTCAACATTTTCTATTAATTTATATGCCAAAGCTTCTTTAGCAAGTGCCATCATATATATGGCATCATAGAACTCGGGGTTAATATCCAGAACTTTTTGACTCTCTTCAAGAACCCCTTCATAATTGTTAATATTATTGTATGCTACTGCAAGATTATAATGAGTTTGATAAATACCGTCATCCAAATCCAAACTTGATTTTAAACGGCAGATTGCAGTTTCGGTATCTCCTTTATCCAAATATGATTCAGCCTTGGTATTAAGTTCCTTTACCGCAAAATTATTTATACAGGCACTTGTTAATACCGAAACCGATAATATGGTAATTAATAATAGTACTCTTTTCATTTAAATCCCCTAGACTGATATAAACTATAAACGCAAATTGAAAATTTTGCAATATTTTTAAATTAGTATACAATATTTGTAGGAGATAATTGGCAAAATTTATGAGCGATACAGAAAAAATAGTTTCTCTGAAAAGTGCAAGAGAAAAAACAAAAGAGACAAAAGAAAATAGACATGAAAAGAATAATCCACCGGAAGATAAATTGGTATATTGCAGTTTTTGCGGCAGACCAAATACTCAGGTAGCAAAAATGGTACAGGGTCCCGGAGTAAATATATGTTCCGAATGCACCATGATTGCCGTTCAATATTTGATTTTAGAAGATAAACTTCCTTCGGGCGAAGCGCAAAAAATCCTTGATATCTTTTGGAGCAAGGTTAAATAATGGCGCAGTTCTCAAAATTGCAAATAAGAGCAAGAGTTCTGTCCGTCATTTCAGAAATAAAATCCTTGCAAAAAATAACCGAAGAAAAATTTCACTTTTTATTTGACGATTTGAATATAATCGATGATAAAAAGGCTCTTTTTGATATTTATTTAAAAGAATATATTAAGCTGGATGAAAAAGATTACAATATTTCCGCTCTGCTGTTAAAAGACCTTATTCCATTAGAATATATTAATCAAAAGTCAATGGAAATGCTTGAGTCCTCAATATCCGACGAATGCAAATATAAGATAGTTCAACTTTTAAGAGTTACGGGAAGCGAAGGAAGCGGGAATATAGTTCCTTCTTACTTTGAAAATCCCGATGAAATACTGGACAAAGAAACACAAAAATTGCTTGAAAATGCGGTATTTAATCCCGAGTCGATGCTTGATTTTCTCGATTTCGTTTCAGCCGTTGCGGATAAAGACAAATATGTGCTTTTAGAATCATTAAAAGCCGATTATGACGGTGACATTCTTGCAAACATACTGTATCCTATTTTATATTCCGATTTTGACAGGAAATTCAAGCTGCAAGTAATTGAAATACTTGGAAATTCAAAGTCATCTATTGCAATTAAGCCTTTAGAATACCTGCTTTTAACAGATGATGATATCGAAATAACAAAAGAAGCAAAGATTGCATTAAAAAAGCTAAAATTGGCAGGAGCTTCACAAGAAAAAGCGGACGATTACTTTAAGGATATTATAAAAGAAACAAAGCCTTATGATTTTTATACTACAATTCCCGACGGAAACGGGAACCAGGCTATTTTAATATCAAGAATTACGAACGAGGCAAGATTTCATCTTTCTGCCGTTGTTATTAATGACATTATAGGGATTAAAGATTGCTTCGGATTTTTTGATATTTCACAGGAAGAACTTATAAAAATCATTGCAAAGTTTTACAAAAGCGAAGGCAAATATAAGGTTCCCGCAAAGTACGTAAAAACAAAAATTAACAAAGCGATGGAAAAAAATATCGAATTAAAACGACCGTTTCCATACGAGTTTATATGTTGGAATCCGCTTCTGAGCGATATTGTGCCTTTAGATATTCCTTTAGATGTTTATTCCGAGTCGAATTGTAAAATGCAGTTAATATCAATCGAAGATATTTTAGAGCTTTTAACGAAAGAATACACATTAAGATGGTTTATTGCACCGTACGAAAATGATGTTATAAAGAAAATTACGGATAATATATATAATTCGGAGTTATCGGATATCAAAAAAATTAATAAATATCTGATAGATAATACCGATATGGTATTTGATGAAGCAAACACAGAAGTATGGAAGAATCGTATATACGATTTGGTTTATCTTCTAAGAAACAATGAAGAATTAAAGAATGCCGATATATTTTATACAATGCTTAAAACAGAGAAATATTTCAGAACATTTAAGCAAATATTGATACAAAGAAGCGTATTTAATTATTTTGTAGGAATAAGGGAAAACATACACGATATAGCATTAACAAAAAACATATTCAGAAAGAATAACAGTGAAGAGTCAAAATACGATATAAAAAAGGTAAATGAAATAATAGATTTTTTAAAAAAAGGCTGGCTTGATGGATAAAATACTGGGACTTGACATAGGAAAAAAGAGAATAGGAATTGCAATGAGTGATATTATGGGACTGATTGCTCATCCTGTTGAAACAATTGATAGAGAGCCCGAGCATAAGGCTATAGCTAAAATTAAAGAAATTTGTAATAATAACAACATAAAAAAAATTGTTGCGGGATTGCCTAAGAACATGAATAATACACTAGGCACTCAAGCTCAGGATTGTATTAATTTTACTGAAAATTTTAAGAATGAATATGAAATAATTTTTGAAGATGAAAGACTGACAAGCAAACAAGCGGAATTTATACTTGCTCAAACAGGGCATAAATATACAAAAGATAAAAAGTTAGTTGATTTAAAAAGTGCGTGTTTAATTTTGCAGCAATACCTTGATAGAAAGTGAGATATTAATGACAGAAGAAAATGAAAATTTATTGGAACTTGTCGACGAAGATGGCAACAAAGTCGAGTTGGAAGTACTTGATGTTATTACTTTAGACAATAAAGAATATGCCCTTTTGCTTCCTCCGAAGAATGGTGAAGAAGAGCATATTTGCGGACACGAAGATTGCGACTGCGCCGATGATGAAGTCATTGTTATGAGAATGAAAAGGGACGGAGAAGAATACACTCTTGAACTTATTGACGACGATGATGAATTTAACAGAGTCTCCGAATATATTGAAAAACTTGAAGACGAAATCGAAGATTAATAAAAAGCCCGCTTTTAGTAAAGCGGGCTTTTTATTGATATAAAATAACTAAATAATTCCTTGAGCTATCATAGCGTTTGATATTTTTTTGAAAGCAGCGATATTAGCACCCGCAACATAATTATTACCCAAGTTATATTCTTTATCAGCTTCTTTGCACTGTTTAAAAATATTAATCATAATATCTTCAAGTTTTTTATCAACGACCTCAAAAGACCAAGAATCACGCATTGAATTTTGTGACATTTCAAGTGCGGAAGTAGCTACACCACCTGCATTCGCAGCCTTTCCGGGAGCAACTAAAACTTTGTTTTGAAGGAAAAAACTAACAGCTTCATTTGTACAAGGCATGTTAGCACCTTCACCTATAGCACAAGTTCCGTTAGCGGTAAGTAATTTAGCAGTTTCAAGGTTTATATCGTTTTGAGTGGCACAAGGAAGAACAATATCTGCCTTTACCGTATAAACAGGGGGAATATTTCCGCAGTTTTCAATGTATTTTGAAGAAGGCACGTAATTTAAATATTCTTTAATTCTTCCTCTTTTAATTTCTTTAATTTCTTTAACGGCATCAAGATTTATACCGTTTTTATCATAAATGCAGCCTGAAGAATCGCTCATTGCAAGAACTTTCACACCCATCTGCAAAGCTTTTTCGCAAGCATAAATAGCGACATTGCCCGAACCTGATATAACTGCGGTTTTACCCGACAGTTCAATACCGTTAGCGTGAAGCATTTCTCGCATAAAATACATAAGACCGTAGCCTGTAGCTTCTTTTCTTGCAAGCGAGCCGCCGTATTCAAGTCCTTTACCCGTCAGCACACCTGCTTCATAAGCATTTCTTATTTTTCTGAACTGTCCGAACAAATAGCCTATTTCACGACCGCCGACACCTATATCGCCCGCAGGTACGTCAACATCCTGACCGATATGTTTTTGAAGTTCATTCATGAAACTCTGGCAAAATTTCATAATTTCCATATCCGATTTTCCTTTAGGGTCGAAATTGGAACCGCCCTTACCGCCGCCAATGGGTCTGCCTGTCAGAGCATTTTTAAATATTTGTTCAAATGCCAAGAATTTCATAATACTTTGGTTTACGGAAGGATGAAATCTTAAACCTCCCTTATATGGGCCGATTGAACCGTTAAACTGAACTCTGTATCCTCTGTTTACTTGTACCTTACCATTATCATCCACCCAAGGAACTCTAAATGAAATAATTCTTTCAGGTTCCACCAATCTTTCCAATAGTGCCATATCTTTATATAATTTTTCATTTTTTTCTATAACAGGTTCTAATGTAGATAAAACTTCTTTAACCGCCTGTAAAAACTCTTTTTCGTACACATTTTTTTCTGCTGTTGTTTCCAGTACATTTTTAAGATATTCGCCTCTTACTTCCGATTGATTTACCATATTCACTTCTCCATTGATATAATTTCGGCTGTTTCTAAATTATATCATATTTATCCGCAAATAGTAATTTATATAAAAAAATTAAAAGCGATTTAACTATTTATAATATAATAAAATGGTTATCGGTTATATATATGCATAAAATTTATCTGAATACGGGACGAAATTGTTTAATATTTATAATAAGGGCATACGGTATTAAAGAAATTTATATTCCATACTATTACTGTCCTTCGGTCAGACTTGCAATTTACAAAGAAAATTGCAAAATAAAATTTTATCATATCGATAAAAATTTCAAATGCATTGAGAAACTGCCGAAAGAAGCATATATTGTCTATCCTGATTATTTTGGAATTTGTGCAAAAAATGTTTATGAAATGAGTAAGGAATACAACAACCTTATAATTGATAATGCTCACGCATTTTTTGCCAAGCCGAGCGGGTCAATATGTTTTACTTCATTACGAAAGTTTTTTCCATCCTTGCGTGACGGAGCCGTTTTGTATACAAAAAAATTATGTAATGAAATTTTTGAGAAAGACTCATTTGAATACGAACAAAAAAATTTAACTTATGAAGAATTATGCGAAAATGAAAAAAGATTGGATTTTATGCCGATAAGAACTGTTTCAGATTGCACGTTGAATTATTTTAAGAATATTAATTTTGAGGAAGAAAAACAAAAATATATTAATAATTTTAAATTTTGGCATAATAAAATCGGAGAAACAAACCGATTGCATACAGATATAACAGAAAGTGATGTGCCGTTCGGATATACGTATTTAGCCGCAAATGAAGAAGAAGCCGATGTTTTGGTAAAAAAACTAAACTTATCGGGATATAATATTTTTCGTTACTGGAACAACATGCCTGACAGTTATGAAGAGAAGGTATTTTATACTAATTTGGTTGTAATAAGACCGAAAGCGATTATTCCCAGAGCGGAATATATTTAAGTTTTGTACAAACGGCATCGAAGTAAATGTTATTCTGAGTGAGATACGATTTATATTGATTAATTTTTTCAGGCTGTCCTTGGAGTTCGGGAGAAACGAGGCAAAGTTTAAATCCTGCGTTTTTAAGAGTTTTAAAGTTATCTGAGTTAATGGGGAGCTTGCTGAAGCAATCGACCCAAACCCATTTAGCACGACCTTTCATTGCAAGAGCCAATTCAACGGGTTCTATTTCGGAAAATCTGACTGCGCTGTTTGTATTTCCCAAATTCGAGAGCAGATAAATCATAGGAATTGAGCTATCGAGAAAAAAGTAATTTTTTATATTATATTTTTGAAGGAGTTCAATAATTCTATGTTCAATTCGTTCGGATTTAACATTAACAATCATAGTACCGTGGTGATAATGTTTTAAGTATTCTTCAAAATTTTCACCGTTTTCAAACGGATTATGAACAATAATCAAATCATTACCGCAATCACGGACGTCCAATTCAACGCCGTATATTTCGGGAAGTTTTTTTAATTCTTCTATAGTATTTATTCTGTGAGCAATGAACTCCATTTTATATATCCTTTCATTAATTATTTTTTTGAGGAGTAAACAAAACTACGGTAACACCATCTTCTTTTGTGACGAATTTATATTGATTATTGGGAGTCATCGAAGCTTTTATAATATTACCATGCATTTTATGATCTTTTGCGTGTTCACTAAAATAAACAATAGCTTTCTTTTTACCGTTAAATCTGGGCGGAAGAAAATGCATATATGGTAAACTTTTCAATCCCATATCCAAAACATAAACAGGTTTGTAATCCTTATAAATTTCATTATATTTTTTTGTTACTGCGATATATTTTTCCTGATTTTTTATATTTATCATAGTTTTAATTTTTGTAGAAAGTTGAGCATATACTTTTGGCGACATAATTAGAGCATTTAATAAGACTGTTATGATTAAAATGTAATTGCATATTTTATTAAAGTTATTTTGCGAGGTATGCTGTTGTGAGCGAGGTGGGGGGGGGGTAATCAGTAATGGTAAGAAGAAGGTAAGCGGCATAAGATACCACCCCAGGAACCTGCTTCTTGAACACATTATAATCAAAAATAATGTCGAAATGAATATTGAAACGGGCATTATTTTGTTTTTATGAAGAATAAAGCTTAATATAAAAATCACCAATAATATATAAAACGGAATTATAAAATGGTTCAATCCTCCTGAAGATAGCAAATCCCATTCAATATATTTTTTGAATATAACATTAGAGAAGTATTTAATATTAAAAGGAGTCGAATATTTTTTCAAGTTAAAAATGAATGTTGAAACAGAGGTTAATATAATCAAATTAGAAAGAATAAACCCTGTAATAGCACCAACAGATGTAATTATCGCTTTTTTAAACGTGTTTAGAAAATTTATTTTATTTTTTAAATCGGAAAGAAGGATATAAGAACCGATAAACAAGCAAAAAGTGATATTATAAAGCTTTATTCCGACGGAAAGCCCAAGTAAAATACCAGCTAAAAGATACAAAATATAACTTAAACGAACTTTTTTCGTATATACATATAAAGCAAGCACACAACCTGCTATCGCAAGCATATTCGAATACAATTCGGGGCCGATAATTTTTCCCGTAAACCAAGCACAAGGAAAAGACAAATAAAGTATGACAGATAAGAGAATATATTTTAATGGGAAATCAAACAATTTTTTTTGAATAAAAATAACGGATACGGGAGCAAGCACAATACATACCCAAGCAATAAGCCTTAACCAAATAATTTTTTTAACGGTATATAAAAAAATCCAATACAAAGCACCATAACCCAAGTAATTTTGCATAAATAAAACTTCTTTATAATTGTTAAACGAAAGTTTTTTAACCAGATTTAAAAACCAAATTTCATCGGGAACTTTAGCTTTTGTAATGCAATATATTATCAATAATGATAAGGAATATAAGATTAATAACAATATAACAACATATTTAAATGTTTTATCTTTATTAATAAATTTAATCTTTTCACAAATTTTATTAAAAGATATCATTTTTTTAAACCACCCTTTAATTTGAAGCTAAAATCAATGGTTCTTTTAATAAATTTCCATTTAGCGAGAATACCCGTATTCCAATGAGAAGAACCGTGAATTCTTTCGGGGAAGAAAACGGGAAATCTTAAAATATTATAATTTTGTTTTTTTGCTTCATAAAGAGCAAACAAATCCAAAGCAAAATCATAAGGAGGATTTGACCAATTATCAAAAAGTTCTCTTGAAAAGATATTCGGTTGAGCATTTATATCCCACAAGAACTGACCCATAAGAAGCGTTTCAAAGCACCCCATACCAAAAGTAAAGAATACATCAAAAAGAGGTCTGCCTTTTCTGTTTCCTTTTACGAAAATTTTATCCTTATTTTGATTTTCGATAATTTCCAAAGCTTTTATAACATCAATAGGATCTGTCTGCATATCTGCGTGTGTCCAGCCGATATATTTTCCGTTTGCCGATTTTAGCCCCTGCAATATACCGTATCCGTAGCCTTGATTTACTTCTACTTTTACTGTTTTTGCAAATGGGTAATTTGGCAATAAAGAATTTAATATATCTTCAGAATTATCCGTAGAGCCGTTATTCACCAATATAACTTCAATGTCATCTCTTTTTATAACTTCGCTGAATCGTTTTAATATTAAAGGTATATTTTCCGCTTCATTATAACAAGGCACTACTATTGATAATTTCATTTTTTTGCTCCTATATATACAAATTTATCTGATATTCTATATAATATTTTTTGTAATAAAATCGGGAAAACGATGCAAACAATTATGTCAATCAACAATATCAAAAAGAATGCGACATCCTTGCCTATGGGAAGAAGTAAGATTTTTAAAACATACGGTTTTATCATCTTATATACAGACATATGTAATATAAAAATCAATAAGGAATATTTTCCGATGTATTCAAATAATTTAATATTTTTCAAGCGGTATAACAGTTCAAACAAAGAGTACAAGAACATGTTAAACACAATTATACCCCCCCCCATTGCGTTAGTTAAATCAGGCAAAAGCAGCTGACTGAAGTCAATTCGCTGGTGTAAAATCGAAGGTACAATCGGATTTAAAACGTATAAAATCGGGATTGTAATAATGAATGTGGGAATTAAATATTTTAGCGGAACAAAATGCCCTTTTGTTTTTAAATGATTATGATAAATATGTGCAATTATTAACGCTAAAGGTAAAATATATAAAATTGTATCAATGCCCCAAGGCACTTGCGTGTGGAAATGTTTTCTTATGTATGTTACAAAGCAAATGTCTAATGCGGACACAATAAGGATAAAAATTTTAAAATACTTATTTTTATAACATAATGAAACAAAGAGATTTAACATAAATACGGCAGGTATAAACCATAACGGACTGTGGTAAAGATGTGTCCAATTCCCGCTGACAATTCCTTTAAGATAGAGTTTAAAACATTTAAAATCAGTTATATTTTTCCATTTGAATATATAATTATAAGATAAAACAAAGAACCAAAAGACGTATGGAATAAGAAGTCCTTTTACTCGTCTGCCAAAATTTGCCCAACTGAATTCTTTTACAAATAAACATGAACATATAAAGAAAATCGGCATTGTGAAAAAATAACAAAATTTTTGAAAACTTCCCAGCACCGTGAATATTCCATGCAAATGCCAATGATGCCCTATTATTGTTAAAAGCATCATTATTCCTTTTATGCAATCTATTTTTTCATCTCTTTTTTTTTCGGTTGATGTCATTTTAGTTAATTTCCATTATTCTTTAAATCCCTAAACACCCAAAACTTTTGTCCGATAAAATTCAAGATTGTACTTGTACCTGTTGCACATAAGAATGCAAATAATTTTACCGATTCAAAATTATTCAAAACCACTATATATTTAAAAATAGCGGGTAAAATTATTAAACAAAGCTTATTTACCGCTATATTAGCAGCAAGCGTAGTTAAATAAAGCGCAAAAAATCTTACAACCTCGGATTTTGATTTTTTACTTTGTTCAAATGTATAATATTTATTTATCAAATAAGCGGCAATTGTACCGATTAAAAAAGATATTCCTTTTGATAAGGATAAATTAATAAAATGCGACAAAATATAATAAAAAAGGCAATCAGTACCTACAGCGCAACAACCTGCAACTATAAACCTGCTCAATTGTTTTTTCAGTGAACTACTCATGATAATATTTCCTGAAGAATATCATACCTGTAACAAAGAATAATGACAACATAAGAGCGATAAGCGTTGATATCCCCCACGGAGAATGATATTTTACCGTTATTTTATCGGTTTCAACGGGCAAATCTATTTCGATTCTGTCCATGTTATCTTTTGAAATCGGATATTTCTTTTTGCCGATATACATTGCATATTGCTTGCGATACATCAGGTTCAATATTATTTTTGTATGCACTTTCAATCCCTTTGTTTCTATCACACCACCTTGGGAATTTAATTCTACGGGCAGTGCGTTATATGTATCTTTAATAAAGCATAACGGTCTTGGATTAGGCAGCTCATACACCTTAATTTTGTGTTCCGTATCATTGATTACTTCTTTATAATTTTGTGCAAGATATTCAATATTTTTATTTTCAATATCTCTCATTTTTTGAGTTTTTTTGACGTTCCAAATCCACCAATAAGCATCGGGGTCGGGCATTATAAGATATTTTACACCGTATTCCTCTAATGTTTTTTGACTTCTTTCATTAATTCTAAAATCTTTGAACCACCAACGTATATAACGCCCCATAAGAATATTCCATTTTTTGTTATCGGGCAATATATCATCAATTCCTGATTGATACATGTGGATTGAATGCAATCCGTATACACTTGCAAAATTATTTTGCAAAGTTAATGTATAATACTTTGAAGATGAACGCACCAACGCAAATGAATATAATCTGTATTTATTTATGTCCGATATCTTTGAAGTTAAATATTCGGGTTTAATATAATTATTGGCTTTTAAATATTCTATACACGTATCAGTTCTGTTCATTAACAACATTAATCCCAAAGCTGTTAAAACAAACACTGTTTTAACAAAATTATTTTTTATCTTTACTGATAAAAACCCGCAAGCCGAAATAAAAACAAACAAATTTACAAAAAGAAGTATTTTGCACGAATGTCTAAACTGAGAAAAGCCCGGAAGCTGATGAAGAAGTTTATACAACAATGCACCATCTCCAAAACAACAGATAAGAGCCAGTATCCCCAATAAAATATATATATTTTTATTGATATGAGCTCTCCAATCCATATTCTTTATCGGCAAACAAGTAAAGAAAGTAAATATTTGAAACATACCTACAGCAAAAACTGCCCC
>CANQLK010000038.1 GCA_947624665.1 Candidatus Gastranaerophilales bacterium | reverse complement strand
TAAGTCAACTTTTGTTCTGTCTTTTTTTTCTTCACTCAGGTTTTTATTTGCTATTACTATTGCCGAGGATTTTAATATTCTGTCTATAATCCTTAACTTGTTTGATTTCAATGTAGAACCTGATGAAGTTATATCAACAACAACATCGGATAGACCTAAGCGGGGAGTAATTTCCGTTGCACCTGATACCTCTATTATTTTAGGTTTTTTACCTAATTTTTCAAAATATTCTCTTGCTATATTAGGAAAAGATGTAGCTATTTTTAAATCATTCGGAAGCTCCGATGAAGTCTGATATTTGTCCTCTTCTTTAACGGCGACAACCATTTCACAATAACCAAAGTCTAAATCCATTACTTTTTCAACATCAGACTTTAATTCCGTTAAAATATCAAACCCGGTAAACCCTATATCCGCTATATTATTTTCAACAAACATAGGAATATCCTGGGTTCTTACAAATATAATGGAATATTTGCCGTCTTTTGTAGTAACTTCTAATGTTCTTTCATCCTTAGCAGGAAACACCATGCCCGCACAATTTAACAAATCATATATTTTTTCGGACAATCTGCCTTTATTTGGAATAGCAATCCTTAATATATCCATAATTTTTCCTTTAATTAGTCTTCATCTTTCTTTAATGTTATAACAACATCACTTGTATTGCAGTAATTTCTTACGGGACTGTGAACAAATTTAAAGTGAGAAATATCTTGAATATTTTTTTGCATATATTTAATATCATCGGAAGTTAATTGAGTATTATATCCGATAATTTGGGATTCGGTAATATTAGAAGAACGTCCTGAACAATCGACATCATAACCCAGAGTTTTCAATTGTTCTCTTATATTCAAAGCATCCATTTCTTTAGAACGGGGATACATAATTCCCACGGAAATTTGATTAACTGAAAGTTGAGTTTTTTGCCTGTAAATAAGTCTGTTTATAACCTGTTGAGTCTTATCGGGATTTAAAATCCAATAACTTATTATGCCTTTTTTGTTAGGGCTACCGGGGAGTGTAACAAATTCAACCTTATTTAAATCTATATCTCTGGCTAATGCCGCATATTGTGACATTTGATACAGATTTAAGTCCGTTCTTGTGTATAAACTTGCTATTTTTAATACTTCGGGAATTTTTTTCATCGTATCAGGCGATTTAACTTTTTCCATTAAAGCTTTAATGAATTTCTGCTGACGATGAACTCTGCCTATATCCCCCATAAAATCTTTTCTGAATCTCAGATATTCTTCGGCTTCGGCACCATTTAATACATATTCGCCTTTATCAAAATTTATATGTAATTTGGCACTGTAATCATCATATTTCATTCTTTGGTCAATATAAATAGGAACTCCGCCTATGGCATCTATTAATTGACGTACACCTTCTGCATTTACGATTATATAATTATGTATTTTTATACCTAAAGTTTCTTCAATGGTTTTCTTTGTTAAATCTATACCGCCAAAAGCATAAGCAGCATTAATTTTTTGAACTCCGTGATCTTCCGCTATATATACTTTGCTGTCTCTTGGAATAGAAATGGCATTAACACTTTTCCCTCTTGTATCTATATTTAATATCATCATGGTATCAGAGCGAACCCCTGAAAACGGCAATGTATTAGGGCCGTTGGAATCGACTCCCAATAACAATATATTTTGATATCTGTTTAACATTTTAAAATTAAATTTTGACGGGGTTAAATCAGGCTTTGCTGCTGTCGGATTCTTTTTTTCAATTATCTCCCGTATTATGGCTTCCGCATTATCGTAATTCGATATTATATACATTGCACAAGCGGTTATTGCAACCATAAAAAATGCTATAAATATTAGCCTTAGCGTTATTATTAATTTATTTTCCGGTTTCTCTTCTTTTTCTTTATATTGCAAAAAAGTGCTGTATTGTTCTTCTTTATCTTTTAACTCTGACATCTTTATTTACCTAACAGTGCTATTTTTATTTTACTCCAAACCGTCTAAATTTAGTATACTCAAAAGTATAGTATAAAAATATACACAATTTGGTTGAATATAATAATTTTTTATGATTTCATAAGGTTATGGAAAAGAGCAATTTAGTAGAAAATGCCGAACTTAAAGTACAAAAATATTTTAAACTCGTTGATGAAATCAAAGAATATAATCAGGAAAAAGTTTTAAAAGCATTTATTAAGAATCAAATCGGACTTGAACATTTTGCAACCGTATCGGGATACGGGCATGATGATATGGGGCGTGAAGCTCTTGATAAAGTTTTTGCTGACGTATTTAAAACCGAAAAAGCTATTGCAAGAATCCATTTTGTTTCAGGAACTCATACTTTAGCGTGCTGTCTGTTCGGAAATCTAAGACACGGAGAAAAGCTTATTTCAGTTGCAGGTTCTCCTTATGATACTATGGAAGAAGTTATCGGTACAAGAGGTAATAAAAGAGCTTCTTTAATCGGGCATGGGGTTTTATATGATGAAGTACCTTTGATTAACGAAACGGATGTTGATTTTGAAGGAATAAAAAATAAAATTGATAAATCGGTTAATATGGTGCTTATTCAGCGCTCTCGAGGCTATTCTCTAAGAAAATCTTTAAATATAGAAACTATCGGTAAAATTATTGATATAGTTAAAACAAAAAATCCTAATTGTATTTGTTTTGTGGATAATTGCTACGGAGAATTTGTTGAAAAGCTTGAACCGACAGAAGTCGGGGCAGATTTAGTAGCAGGCTCGTTAATAAAAAATATTGGCGGTGGCATAGTTGAAGCAGGCGGATACGTCGCAGGCAAAGAAGAATATGTTGACCAAACCGCATTCAGATTAACAGCCCCCGGAATAGGCACTGAAGGCGGTGCTATGTTAAATCAGTTAAGACTTATTTATCAAGGCTTATTTATGGCACCTTCCGTTGTATCGGAAGCAATAAAAGGCTCTATTCTGGCTTCTCAGGTTTTTGAAGATATCGGTTTTATTTCGACACCTAAACCTGATGAAATCCGTACCGACCTTATACAAACAATTAAATTTGGTGCGCCTGAACCCTTATTGGAATTTTGTAAGACGCTCCAAAGCTATTCACCTGTTGAATCTTACCTTACACCAATACCAGATGAAGTACCGGGGTATGATGATAAATTAATTATGGCAGGCGGTTCTTTTATTGAAGGTTCTACTATCGAACTTTCGGCAGATGGCCCTGTCAGACCGCCTTTTGCCGTTTATATGCAAGGCGGTCTGAACTATGCGCATGTTAAAATTGCTCTTAAAGGTATCGTTAATAACCTATTAAAATAAAGTTATTTTGTAAGACTGTATGAACGATTTTTTATAAATTCTTCAACAAAATCGTATGTAGGCAATGTATAATCGGAATTAATACTGCGAATTCTTTCTTTGATATATTGATAAAGTTCTGCCACATTATCGCTGATAACGTGCTTTTCGGGTTCTTTTACCGAATGGCAGAATTCTATTGCGGGGAAGAAACTTGTTATTCCGATTTTTATACATAAATCTATCCATTTATCTATTTCTTCTTTGTTATCATTTACCCCTTCCAAGATAATATATTTTACCATAATACGTTTTGAAGCTTCTTTTGATTCTTTCACATATTTAGCCAAATTTTTAACAACGTTATCAAATTCATCCACGCCTTTTATTTTTTTGTATGTTTCTCTGCAACCGCAGTCCAGTGATATGGTCATATAGGAATTATCGGAAGCCAAAAGAGTTTTTGGAATATATTTTTCATAAAAAATTCCGTTAGTTAAAATATCTATACTGAATTTATGTTTAATGGTAAATTTTAATAAATTTACAAAATCTTTTAGAAGAGTCGGTTCTCCTCCGCCAAGAGCTATTTTAAGATCTTTATCAAGCAGATTTAATTTTTCAAGTTTTTTTAGCATTGAAAAAACATCTGCTACACCTTTTTGATTTCTTTTTGTTGTAATTTTTAGTTTTGTAGATTCTCTTGCCGAACAATAGAAACAAGCACAGTTACATTCATTCCAATGATTTATTTCTATAAAATTAATTTTATCCGAAATTTCGCTTTCTTCCGCATCGTGTAAATACATACAGTGAGAACAATCCTCCGGAATATTGCCTTTAAAAAGATTTATAAGAGTTTCTTCCCTTGTTTTGAGAAATTCTTCCAGTGTATTTTTACCATAAGTAGCATTAGGCGTTAAATTCCACCATAATTTATTACAAAAAGCAATTCCGGATACGTGAAAATTCATTCCGTTTGCCAAATATTTACAATACTTTTGAGCCATGACTTACCCCTTTTATATATTTTTTAATACTTCCAATAAAATACATTTAAAATTGTCTTTTACTTTATTTGCGGTATCAATAACCTCTTGATGATTTAAAAGATTAGATGAAACACCTGCCGCATAATTAGTTAAACAGCTTATTCCAAGAACTTTTAATCCGCAGTAATTAGCAACAATAGCTTCAGGAGCAGTTGACATACCGACTGCATCCGCTCCTAATATCGAATACATTTTTATTTCAGCAGGTGTTTCGTAACTCGGCCCCGTTGTTGCCGCATATACACCTTTTTGATATTTAATATTCAACCTTTTTGCTATATTTTCTGATTTTGTTATAAATTCTTTCGAATATATTTCGCTCATATCGGGAAATCTTGTGCCTAAATCTTCATCATTTTTTCCGATTAAAGGGTTTGTTCCCATAAAATTGATATGATCGGTAATAAACATTAATTCACCCGGATTAAAACTTTTATTAACGGCACCTGCGGCATTTGTTATTATTAATTTCTCAACACCCAGTTTTTTCATGATTTTAACGGGATATGTAACCGTCTGCATTGAATAGCCTTCATAAAAATGATATCTGCCCTGCATCATTACAACTTTTTTACCGTTTATTTCCGCAAATACAAGCTGTCCTTTATGTCCTTGAACATTTGACCTTTCAAACCCCGGAATTTCATTATAAGGTACCGCTATGGAATTAAATTCATCGGCAAAACCGCCCAATCCTGAACCCAATATTATCCCGATTTCAGGTTTAAAATCTTTTATTTTTTCTTTTATAAAGCTGATTGTCAAATCCATTTTAGACCTCGTAAATTAATACAAAGTAAAAAATACTGCGGTTAATACTCCAATAATTATACAATAATAACCGAAAAATGAAAGTGAATATTTCCCGACAAATTTTATAAAATATTTAATGCATAAATATCCGACAATTCCTGAAACAATAGAAGATATAATAATCGCACCCCAATTATATCCTTGAAATTCACTTATATCAATTTTTAAAAACGGATAAACCATAGATGCACCCAATATTATCGGAATACTTAAAAGAAAAGAATATTTTGCAGCAGAAATTCTGTCTTTTTTGCATAATAAAGCCGTAGATATTGTTAACCCCGAACGTGAAAACCCGGGTAGTGCTGCTAATCCTTGAGAAATCGCTACAAATATTGATGTTTTTAAATCAATCTTGTTTGATTTTTCCGATATTTTTTTGGAATAAGCTTCACTTATACAAAGGTAGAAACCTGTAAAAACCAACATTCCTCCTACTATTACGGGTGAATATACCAATTTTTCCGCAACTTTTTCCATAGGAAATGCTACAACAACAGTTATTACAGTACCAATAATAATATATATCCCCATTTTCGCATTATATTCCGTAAAATCTTTTCTCTTTACGGCATTTACAAGACTTTTTATTATTTCGGCTATATCTTTTCTATAGAATACCAATACCGCAATTAAAGTTCCCAAATGAAGCATAATATCAAGAAAAATTTCCTGAGAAGTCTCACTTTGAACAGGAACATTCTTCAATACTTTATATAAATTTGAAGTAATAACAAGATGAGCCGAACTCGAAATCGGAAGAAATTCACTTAATCCTTGAACTATACCCATCATTAGTGCTTGAAACAAGTTCATTTATTACTCCTCAAAATAACTTGCACAAGCATGTTCTGTTTCCCATACCGAAACTTTATGTATTTGCGGAATTTTATCTTTTAATTTTACATATATATATTTGGAAATCATTTCACTGCTTGGACTAATATCCTTAAAATCATCTAAAGTATTAATATCCTTATGGTCGAGTGTTTTAAGAACTTCGTTCAGTTCTTTTTTTAATATTTTAAAATCAACCAAAAGGTTAGACTTGTCAAGCTCGGAACCTCTTATATAAATTTCGACCTTCCAATTATGACCGTGCTGATTTTCGCATTCTCCGTTATAATTCAGCAGATGATGAGCTGCCGAAAATGAGCTTTCCACTTTTAATTCGTGCATAATTACCTACATAATACTTTCAAGTTTATTAATTATATCCCGATGAGAAGAAGCAAATTCATGTCCTCTTGCTTCTATAGCCAGTTTAAGAACTAACGGCAGATTTAATGCTTTACCTTCTCTAAGATTATTTTCGTATACTTCTTCAAAATTATCAGGTATTCTTAATGACCAGTTTTTATCACCCGAAGTACCGGGTCTGTTGTATACTTCATATAATCCCAGAAAATCCGTAAAGAACATCTGTATATTTTCCGATTTGCATGCAAATAATTCAACCAATTTTGTTTGAGTTAAAAACGGAGCATCTTTTGAAATTCTTACGGCAATTTCTTCTCTTTGTTCGGGTGAAGCATCGGGCCACAAATCTTCGGCAAGGTTTTTTCCGTTTAAATATCCGGCTTCCGTATTTACGGTTGAATTTGCCCACATTGATATTGGTTCATTATCATGAGTTCCAACCATTGCCCAGCTTCTCGGTGTAATATTTTTACATCTGTACGGATGCTCGCTCTTTTCGGGAACTACAAACTGTATTAATTTCATTCCCTGTAAATCATATTCTTTCATTACGCTTACGACAGGATAAGTAAGTGTTCCCAAATCCTCACACACAATTGAATCTTTATCAAGCCCAACTTCTTTTGCCGCACCTATTACAATCTTTTCAACCAAAGCACCGTATTTTTTTATTTGTTCTTCGGTAAGCTTTAAAATTCTTTCTTCCTTATCTGCTTCAACTTCAGGATTCAAGTCATCCGTTGTTGCAATTGCATAGCGTGATAATACGGGATGTTCGGGAGATGAATATAATCTCCCCGCACCTTCTTCTATTTTAGGTTTTCTTCCTGCCACATATACCCAAGGGTCAATTAAACCGACCATGTGGTCTATTCTTACGCCACCCGGGTTTTCCGTAAACATTTTCTTATAAAGCTCTTTCATTAACAGACCGCCTTCACCAAGCGAACCGTCAGCGTTAAACAGCTTTTCAGGATCCATAACAGGAAATCCCCACATTTGTCCGTCTTCCGAAAAATAATCGGGAGGACAACCCAAGCACCATCCTTTTAAAAAGTATGACTGATATGCCCAATTATCTCTGTCGGAAAATGCAACCTGTCTGTCCGCTATCATTTTCATCCCTTTTGACAGAGCATATTCTCTTGACTTTTCGTTCTGCACCGATATTACAAATTGGCAGAATGAATAATATTCTATAACATCCGAATATTTTTCTATTAATTCGGCAATTCTTTTTGCATATCTTTCTTTTTCTTCTTCATTTTGCGGATTAAACAATGATTTATCGGTTTCAGACTGCCACATCGGCCAATAATCATTATTATGCTCTACCGTTAAGGCCTCATATAAAGAATCTTTTTCAAGCCAAAATTTATTTCTCTCTTTGTATCCTTTAAATTGATTTTTCAATTCCGCATTATCAAGTTTTTTAAAATTCTCAAATGCTTCTTTAAGTGCATTTTCCTGCTCGTTAAATATATATGAATAAGCCGTTCTGTTTGTATTTTTATTCGGATTATTTTCCGTAATTTTGTTATAAGTTTCTTGTGATAATATATTATGCCATTCATCCGTAGTTAATTGTTCCAAATCAATGAATAACGGATTATTAGAAAAAATCGTACCCGTATACGGCGATGCATCTATTGACTTTGTTTTTCCCGCAGGCCCAAGCTGAATATCCGTAAAAACTCCCGATAAAAAGTCTATTAATTTCTTGGCGGCATTTGAGTTTATCGTTCCAAAACCCGTATTTTTACAAGGTTCGGCGGGAAAACTGTTTGCATGAGCTATAAATGCAAAATGCTTTTTCCCTAACACATTAAGAGCTTCTTTTATAATTTGTTTTGATTCGTTTTTTACAAACGGAGATTTTCTTTGTTCATCACAATTATTCATCATTTACACATCCTTAAACTACCTACCACTTTATTTTATATGCTTTCATATTATTTTACAAGTTAATACAAAGGATATTAAAATTTACCTATTATCCAACCGTGAATATCATTATAAATAATTAATATCATAAAAGCTATTAATAAATAAAAGAAAAAGTTGCTTAAAACTTCAATAAGTTTCTTGCTGACGGGTTTTCCCGTAACTTTTTCAATAATAATAAATAACAAATGTCCGCCGTCTAATGCGGGAATCGGTAATATATTTATTATTGCCAGATTTAAAGATATCATTGCAGTTAAAAGCAGTCCGTCAAAAATACCTTTATATGCTATCAATTCCGTACCAATTTTGGTAATAGCAATAATACCGTTCATTTCGCTTACGGGAATTTTGCCTGCAAACAATTTTCCAAGCGTATATACCATAAATCCGATATTATAGTTTACATAATGGAAAGTACCCGATATAAGCTGTTTTAATGTTTTTGTTTCGCTGTAAACCTCGGTAAAGCTCTGCTGAATACCCAATAACCCGTCTTTATTCGGATATACCGTATTAAGATTTATTTCTTCTCCGTTTCTTAAAACCGTTATTTGAACAGGCTTTTTTGTATCTGAAATTGCTGCTGCTATATCTATTAACATTATTTCTTTGTCTGCGGTATATTCAGTATTATAATTTATTTTATCTCTAAGGTTTTTTTGAACCTCGGAAAGCTCTGTTTCGTTGGATTTATATTTTTCTATTCCAAGAATATTGTCGTTAGTTAAGTTAACAGGACTTTCATCCGTAAAAGCAGGAATATGAACAACCGTTCCTTCGGGGATAAATCCCTCCGAATTAATATTCGGATTTAAAGCTTTCAATTCATTAAATTTATTATCTATTATATTTTGAGCACTAAAGCCGTCAAATTCTTTAGAAGCGGTAAAAAATTTATTAATAGCAATCGGATAATCAATTTTAGTTCCGTTAATTTTATAAATAACATCACCCTTTTCAAATCCCGAATTTAAAGCGGATTGAACAGCCGTTGAAGCAAAACTTTCAAATTTAACAACAAATTTATTATCGGGAAGCTGTTTCCAAACAAGTCCGGTACAAAATATTAAAAAATAAGCCAATAAAACATTACATATTACACCTGCCGAAATAACCAAAGCTCTTTGAGCGAGAGTTTTATTGCAAAATCTTTTTGGTGAATCGGCAGGCAAATCGCAATCCTGCTCGTCATCGGGAAATGAAACATATCCGCCAAGTAAAAAAGCATGTATCAATATTTCGGTTTCGCCGATTTTCTTGGAAAATAAAGTAGGGCCAAAAGGCAGTCCGAATCCAAATTTATCTACTCTTATACCAACCAGCTTTGCCGCAAAAAAATGTCCCGCTTCATGTATTAATATCAGTAAACTTATCAGCAATATCATTATTATTGCGCTTGAAAACATATGCAAAAAATTCATTTTATAATTCTCTTTTATCTATTATAATCTGATTATATGATAAAGTTTTTAGAAAAACTACTAAACATTATATATATACAATCATGCTACTTTTGCAAATCTACAAAAGACGAAAGCATAATCTGCAAAGATTGTTACAATAAAATTCATTTTCTTCCACCTTCCGTTTTAAGAAGATTAAACAATTCCGATACTTATGCCTGTTGTATCTATGACGGAATTATAAAAAAATTAATCAGAGATTTAAAATATAATAATAAAAAAAAGCTTGCTCCTTTAGGTGCGAATTTTTTATACGAATATATACAAAAACTTAATCTTAATTCAGACTATGTAATTATCCCCGTACCGATAAGTAAAGGAAGGCTGAAAGAAAGACATTATAACCACATGGATATAATTGCCGAAAAACTTTCTAAATTAACAAAACATAAAACGGAAAAAAATCTTATAATAAGAATAAAAGATACAAAGAAACAATATAAACTGCACAAACAAGAGCGTATTGAAAATATTAAAGATGCATTTAAAATAAATACCGAAATAAATCTGCAAAAAAATACACCCCTGTTAATCATTGACGATATAACATCAACGGGAATAACATTTCAGGAAATAATAAAAGAATTGAAAAATGCAGGCTACAATGAAATAACCGCTATCGCATTATCTACTCCCGATATTTGGAATTAAACAGATTAAAGCTACTTTCATCTGTTTTCTATATAGCTTCCCTTTAAATTGATTTTTAAAATTAATTTAGAATCTTGTTCTTCTACAGTTGAAGATAGTATATTTTTAATTACTTTATCTACGTATTCAATAAATTCTTTGCTAAGATTTTTTATATTTACATCAGGATATAATTTAGATATTAATTCAATAATTGAAATATTTTCTAAATAAAAACTATGTTTAGCAATAACATTAGAAAAATATCTTACTTCAACACTATTTAACATTTTTAAAAAGAAACAATAATCTTCATTCATTCTTCTTAATAAGTTATCTATAGCAGGAGATTGATTGGATTTATAAGTTTCCCATTTTGCAACATTTTTAGGCCCGATTTTTAATAACAACTCTAATTGCTGCTGCGTTAAATCATACTTTTTTCTTATTAACTTAATTTCCTTTGCCGTAAGTAAATGTCCACATCTTCTCTCTTTTTCAAGTGCTTTTTCTAATTGAATTTCATAATTTTCAGATTCTTCAGGTGAAAAAAATACTTCATTACAATAATCACATTTTGTATATGACAAATTTTCAATAAGAATGCCTTTAAAGCCGTTAGATGTTTTGCGCTTAGATTGCAAAGTTCCATTTTTTATTTTTTTCAATTCATGATTACAAATCGGACATTTATTCATAATTATTTCCTTTTGAATTGTATTATTACACTTTTTTCTGATACTATTTGCAGTTTTATATATGCCGTCTTATTATTGATATTCGGATGATAAACATCTTGCCAAATTTTATTATCATATATTGATGTCATTGATTTATAAAAACAGGTATTATTAAGAATAAGTATTTGGGAAATCAGTTCTGTTTGAGTTAAATCAAAATCAATTAGAGCATTATCTTGAGCAGTTTTCGTTATTATATACTGTTTATCTTCAATAAGTTTTTTGATTTTTGCCAAATCGTAATGAGGCACTCTTTTTTCATTATGATTCATATTAAATATTGTAGCATAATGCTACCAAAAATTCAAGTGCAAAAGTTTAATAAGCTTTTTTTACTTTCAGTATAATGTTTTACTGTATTAGAGAAGCAATATCTAAATTTCTGCTTGAGTCATAACATAATTGTTTAAACATAATAAAGTAATTAAATAAAATACTTAAACAAACGATGATTAAAACATAAAATAATATATAACTGGACAATTAATTTTTTTTCTGCTCTATAATTTTTTTATTAATATCATTTTCAATTTGTAAAGAATTTAGTTTTTCTTGATAATCTAATCTTTGATTTATAGCTTGAATTTCAGTTTTTATCTCATTCATATTAGCTTGGTTTATATTTTGTATAGCATCATATTTTGCATTTATACCAAATATAAGTACCGTGATTAATAAACCTAGTCCTGCGATTAAAATACCACCAACAGTCCCACATATACGAATTATTTTATTTGTATTAGCTATTTCAGAATTAGATATTTTAAGCTCTGTTTTTAAATTATTTACTTCATCTATAATAGAATCTTGTGAACTATCCTTCATCTGCACTTCCTCATAATTATTGATTAATTTAGCCGCTTCAAAGTTATCGTAAGGCATAGCCTCAATTTCTTCAGTATTATATTCTCCATTTTCTGAAATTGGTTCTGTATTTATATTCCTTGGAAAAGGAATTACGTTTTCATCTTTTTTATTGCCCATATTCTAAACTTAAAAAATCTCCGCATGTATCCATAAATGAATTGTATAAATTTTTTGAACTATTATCTATGTACTTTGGTATTTGTTTACACTTGTCTAATGCACTAAGTTTTTTAGTATCAAAATTGTAATTTGCAGAAATATTATAAACTCTTTCTTCACTCTTCTCTTCATTGTCTTGAGTGATTTTTTTAATAGTATAAGTAGCAATAACACCCTCATCATACTCATATGGAATTGTTACACTAAAAGAAATATTTTTTTTGAAAAACTCTTTATCTTCAATATTTTTATTGAAAAGTTTTAGTTTTGAATATCTTTTAAATGTAGCATTATAATTTATTCCAACTGCTTGAATTTGCGACAAATGATTTTCTAATAATTTTCTAACAAATATTTCAAAGTCATTATTATTATTTTCATCAAAATCAAGTTTTGTTATCGAAATTTTTGCTTCGGGAAATGACAACACAACATTATATTTATTATCAGATGAGTTATATGCTATAACCGGAATTGAATTTAGTATTTCATGCATATTAGCAATAGGAAAGTTTTTTGAAAATTTAATTTGGTTTTGGGATATTCCTAAATCAATATTTTCTTCTGCAATATATTCATCAAACTCAAATTTATTTGTTCTAAAACCAATTGCAACAATTGAAGATGAAATACTCAGTCTATCATAAATTTTATTCATTATATACCACCTTATTATTATATTAATATTTCATAGAAAAAAGTCAATTAATAAACTAATTAGATATATTAATAGGTATAACTATATAACATTTTCAAAATCTTATTAACTTTAATTAGCTGTTTCCTTTAGCTCTGTTATGAGTTTTGCATAACATTTGACAGTTACTAATATCCGTTGTACCACCTTTTGACCATGCTGTTACATGATCAGCATCCATTTCTGTTATTTTCCAAATATGTTTTTGATTATTATCATTTCCTATTGCACATAA
>CANQLK010000037.1 GCA_947624665.1 Candidatus Gastranaerophilales bacterium | reverse complement strand
CAGGTAAGACTCGAACTTACAACCCTTCGGTTAACAGCCGAATGCTCTGCCATTGAGCTACTGAGGAATATCTATATCTATATATTAACAAAAAAATTTTGATTGTAAATACTTTTTTTTATTTTTTCTTTCTTTTTTTCTAATTTATTTTTTCTTCAGCTATTTTCATTCGGTCAAATGCCTGTATTTTTACCCCGTATTGTTCACCTGTCTCTTTTGTATTTATATACAATTTATATAATCTTTTTAAATATTCAGTATTGTTTATATTATTCATAAAACGCTCAACTTCAATGTCCACATAAGCATATTTTACGCCTGAAGCTGCATTCATTTTTACAAAATCGTTTAATTCTTCCTGATTATCATTAATTCCCGTAATTATTATATATTTTGTTTTTACAAGGTTATCTTGAGCTTGATTATGAACATATTTTGTTATATTCTTCCATACCTTATTATGGGCATCTGTAAGTTTTATTTTTTTAAATGTATCTTTTGTTGCACTGTCTGTAGAAATTAAGATATTTACAAGTCCTTTTTTCAACCCTAGTTCTATATTTTTATTATATTTTATTGCATTTGTTAATACTCTGATTGTTGAGATATTATTTTTTACGAGAATTTTTATTGTCTTATCAAAATCACTTGTTATAGTGGGTTCTCCACCTGCAATAGTTATATCCGCAGGATTTCTCAAGAGATTTTTATTTATTAAGTCTTTTATTATAGGATATATTTTGTATTCTTTTTCCTTTAGAAAGTTGCTTCTGTCACAATATATACAGTTAGCATTACATTTAATCCAGTTATTTATATTAATAGTGTTTATATAATTTTCATCATTCCATAATTTTTTTTCCAAATAAATACAACCTTCACAGCTTGGAACCGTATTTCCGCTCTTTTGAATTTCCCTTAATCTGTTTGTTTTTCTAAAAAAGTCATCCCAATCTATTTTCTGACCATGGTAATTATCTATAAGCACATATTTATCAATATTGTTTTTACTGGTTCTACAGCATAAATTAATTTGATTTATCTGGGCATCAAAACCATGTTCTATAATATTACAGCTTGTATATTCAATATTTCCCATACCGGTTACATAATAACATAAAAATAATGCTATAGTTATTTGAACAACGGCATTAATTTTGTATTAATAAATTGAATTATTTTAAAATTCTATCGGATTGGAAAACTCTCTCATTTTCGTTATGTCTTATCAGACCGAATGTTATTAAACCTATAACTTTACCTGTATGCTTAGCGGAAATTCGAAAGATAAATAGACACAAAGCGGACATGAAAAATTTGTGAAGCTAATAGAGATAAGCTGATGAAGGGAATCGAACCCTTGACCTACTGATTACGAATCAGTTGCTCTACCGACTGAGCTACATCAGCTTAAAATTAGCTGATATAATTATATCATAAAATTATTTAAAACAATTTATTTGGAAAATTTTTCTAAAAGATTTGTTGTTTCAAACTTTAAATCGTTTAAAATATTGGGTTTTTCCGTGTTTTCAACGTTTTGATTATTATTTGGAAGTCTGTCTTTTAATGGTTTTTTACCTGTCAACAATCTCATGAACTTAAAGTAAGCACCAAGAAAACCTTTTCTATTTTCATTTTTCTCATCAATTTTATTTAATTCCTCAATTGATTTTCTTCCTACAGGCATACCGATTGATTTTCTTGTTAGAATTTCTGTAGATAAGGTGTTAGGTATTGCAACGGATACCATACCTTTCAGCGAACTGTTGTATGTAGAACGGAATGTAGCATTAAACCAGTTAATCAACATTGTTTGATAGAATAATGCGCTTAATCTTTGAATTATACGTTCATTAGCTTTTTCTTTAGCTCCTTCTTTATCTTCTCCGTTGGATTTTAGCATTACCATATTGTAGTTATCAGCCACCAAAAATGCGGAAGTAACTGCAGAAGAAGCTAATTTAGACATCATTGCCAAGTCAGTGTTTTTGTTACTTGATTGTGACACTCCGTTGAATGACTTTTCTACGGCTGAATTTATATATACGCTTAATTTATATTCCGCTTCATCTACTGCTTTCTTCAATTTCGCCAATTGATTTCCTCTAATACCGGATTCTTTTGCTTTATTATATACATCAACAGCTTTTCTATAAGGTAAAGTCTTTTTATCCAGTTGTTCCATTGCATTAACAAATACTGTTTGACTTATTTTACCGGCTTTTTCTTTCTTTTCGCCATATATTTCGGTAACGACCTTATTAATCATTTTTTGGAATTTTGTCAGTTCAGGGCCGCCTAATGCTGCTTGTGCAGCTTTCTTTCGAACAGGACCTGTAACCATATTAACTAATAATGAAGCTATTTTAAACGGAAATCTTGCTACTGAGAATATGAATTGGAACGGCTGAGTTACCATATCTACAAACGGTTTCAGTTTAGTTTCCATTTGTATTGGGGTTTCTACAGCTTTTTCTTCAATAGTTTTTGTTATGAATTCTTTTACTGATTCCAGTTTTGAACCTTCAACTTCAACACCTTTTTTGTTTATAATATCCATAGCTAATTGTGCTGCTTTTGCAAATTTCTTTTCGGATATATTCTCGGTCTCTTTGCCAATAGCTGTCTTTATTGCCGAAATAACAATTTGTTCCTGTTCTTGTGATATAGAAACTCCCTGTTTCTTTAGTTCCGATAAAGTTGCACTCGCAACTGATTCGATTCCATCAGGCTTAAGTTGAGATTTGAACATTTTAATTACTTTAGTTCCATCCGGTTTTATAACTTCTTTTGCATATTTTGATTTAATAAATTCATGACCTTCCGCAATTGCTTTTAATCCGAATCTGTCATTTGTTCCGCTGCCTTTTGAAGCCATATCATCCGCAACATTTTTAATACTGTGAGTTATTTCATCAAAATGCTCCGGAGTCATTTCAAAATCTTTAAATGCCAACGGGTTATATATTTTTTTCTTAATATTATTGCCGATTGATTTTATGCCTTTTACGAGTTTTGTATTTTTTGTATAGGAACTGTTTTTAATAAAGCTTAATGTAAATCCTGCCGTAAGCAGTATAGCTACACCCTTTTTAAATGTTTTAAAATTAATTAATGCTTTTTTCGGCTCATCTTTTTTGGGTTCATCTTTTTTTGCTTCTTTTTTATCAGCGGAAATATTTTCCGTTTCTGACTTGAAGCTGTTTGTATTATTTTTATTGCCAAGTGCCTTAAAAGCGGTAAATACATTGGGAGAATCACTTATTGTATCAGGGTTTATAATATTTTTTATTTGAGGCTTAACATCTTCTGTTTTCTTTGTTTCGCTTGGAGTTTCGGTTTTTATTTCCGACTTATTTTCTGCTCCTGATTTTGCTTTTAAATTATGTTGTTTTGCTTGTTCTTTAGACAAGAAGAAAATTGGTTTATTTAAATGTTTTCTGGAAAACGTTTCTGAGAATAATACAGTAAGAGCGGAAGCCAAAGGAGTAAACCAAGGAAGGGTATTTACCTGCTTTGTAAATGCTCCGAAGGTCAGTAATTGTATATATGCGGTTGTAAATACTCTGGTGATTTCCTGCATTCCTCTTTCTTTTGCTTCTTTTTCCGAATCTTTTTTCTTGTCGCCGCATAATACGGAGAGGTTATATGCATCATTAGCAAGGAATGCAACCGGTATTAATCCCGTAATTATTCTGTTTAAAGGTCTTTCAAAGGCTGTATTAAAGTTTCCCGTATGTTTATCAAAAAATTTATTGCCTATTTTATAAAGATTTTCTCTTACGATATCGCTTGCTTTTTGGTTTGAACCGTTAACCAGTTCTTTAAGAACAACATCTTTATCTTTACCTACTTCTTTTGCAGCAGCAGCTACTGCTTTTTCGGTAGCTTTCATTATACCGTCAAGAGCATTTGTTTTAGCATCAAGTTCATTTAATTTTCTCGGAATTCTAAATATTGCTTTGCTGTAGATTTTATTTGCCGTTTTTTGTAATTTCGGAACGGATGCTGCTTTTTTTATTACCCAGCTTGCCGCATACAGAGGAAGTTGAACAAAGGGAAATACTACATTTTCAAGTAAAGACTGTCCGAATTTCTTATCTTTAATGGAAAGAGCTCCTTTTTCTATAGAAAATCTGGAGCTCTTTTTTAATAGTTCTGAACTTGTAGCTAATTTACCGAGCTTTTGCCCGATTCTGTCTGCAAGTTGTCCGTAATGTTGGGAAAACACTTTAGCCAATTCCGCATCACGACCCGTTTTTGATATAAGAGATACTATATCGCCGCCTTTAAAGCTTGGTCTTGTATTATATTTGCCTTTTGGATAAGACATGCCAGTGTAAACATTTTTTATTTTTTTCTGTTCAGTGGTCGCTCTGTACCTTGGCGTAATAATATTCATTTTTTTTCCTTTATATAATGGGATTTTTTATCCGAATGGTTTAAAAATTCAAAAAAGTTTTTTTGCCATGTTTTTCAAAAAATGTAACAATTTGTTATTTAGGATATCTTGATGTAGCTTTCAATAACATTTTTGCCAGTTTTTCCGCTCCTTTAAATTTTCTTTCCATAATTTTTTCACTCGCTTTTTTAACATCATAAGAAACAAATCTGTGTTCTATTTGAAACGAAGAATTATTTTCATCTATAGTCATAATAACGTAGCAGGAATCAGGTTTTTCGCTAAACGGTCTGCCTACGCTTCCGACATTAACAACCGTTTTACCCGTATTTGTCTGATATCCGCAAGGTATATGAGTGTGTCCGCAGAATATTATATCTGCCTTAACATCTTTTATAATTTCTTCAACTTCTTCTATTTTTAAATCAGGATATATATTTTCGTCATTTTTTCTTGGAGAACCGTGAACCATTAATATTTTTATTCCGAAAAATTCTAATTCTTTTTGTTCTGGAAGTGAGCCAAGAAATTCTTTTTCTTTATCACTTAACAACTCTGAATCTGCCATATATGCATTTGCCATAACTTCATTTGTGCTAAGGATTTTTTCGTATGTTTCATACGAAAATACAGACAACATCTTGTCTGTATTTCCTTGAATTATATAAAAATCTTTAGATCTCATAAGGGCATGTATTTCGGATATGGTTTCTTTCGGCTCGGGACCTGCCATTACAATATCTCCCAAACATAATATTTTTTTGCAATTTTCTTTTTCAATATCTTTTAGAACACTTTTTAAAGCTTCAATATTCCCGTGTATATCAGATATTATAGCAATTTTCATTTTATATCCCTAAATTATATGCTAATATCATGATAACAGGAATAAAAACATGATACAAAGAAGGAAAACAAAACGAATTCAAATTGGGAATGTGAAAATAGGCGGAGATGCCCCAATATCAGTTCAATCAATGACAAATACGGATACAAGGGATGTAAAATCTACCTTAAAACAAATTTACAATTTGGCTGAAAATGGCTGTGAGCTTGTAAGATTGGCAATATTAAATCCCGAAGCGGCTCAAGCCGTAAAAGAAATAAAAAAGAAATCGCCTCTGCCGTTAATTGCAGATATTCATTTTGATTACCGTTTGGCAATAGCTTGTATTAACAACGGAATTGATGCGCTGCGTATTAACCCGGGAAATATTGGAAAAGAAGAACATACCAAAAAAGTTGTAGCTATGGCGAAAGCAAATAATATTCCTATAAGAATAGGGATAAACGGCGGTTCTTTAGAAAAAGAAATAGAAAAACTTGATATTGAACTTCCCGAAAAAATGGTTATGAGTGCAATGCGCCATATAAAAATATTGGAAGATAATGATTTTGATAAAATTAAAATTTCTTTAAAATCGAGTAACGTTTTGGCAACAATTGAAGCATACAGACTGATTTCCAAGAAAGTCGATTATCCGCTGCATTTGGGAGTAACGGAAGCAGGTACATATACGGGAGGAATAGTTAAATCCGCCGTAGGACTCGGAACTCTTTTAGCAGAAGGTATAGGTGACACGATAAGAGTTTCTCTAACCGATTCGCCGATAGAAGAAGTAAAAGCGGGATATATGATATTAAAGTCACTCGGACTGCGCAAAAGGGGAATAAATTTCATTTCATGCCCGACATGCGGAAGAACTCAAATTGACTTGATAAATCTTGCAAAAACGGTAGAAAAGCGGCTTGAAAATTTTGATAAAAATTTAACAATAGCGGTTATGGGGTGTGCCGTAAACGGCCCCGGGGAAGCCAAACACGCTGATTACGGTATTGCAGGCGGTATTAAAGAGGGTTATATTTTTAAGAAAGGTGAAATTATTAAACGTTTACCCGAAGAAAAACTTGTTGATGAATTTGTAAATCTCATACAAATGGAGAATGTTTAAATATTGCATTCTCTAAAAAAATAGACTATCATATATATATAAGTATAAGGGGATTTATTAATGAAAAAATCAGTTTTAATATTAATTGCAATTTTTGCTACAGCCTTGACTTCGGATGCATTTGTGGATAATCAGTATATGATTACGGAGCCTTATTTGGTTAATACGGGTTATTCTGCTGAAATGGCGAAAGAACTGGGCGTTATTGCAAAAGACCCGTACAGGCAGCCGCATAGTGTTAATGATGAACGTACACCTGCGGATATGGCAAAGAAAATATATAATTATTTAGCTCCGGGTATGTATACGGACTATGACCATTACAATCACAGTATTAATTTTGGTACTGTTGATTGGAGAGATTTTTAATTAAAGTTTTTTGCAAAAAAGAGAGGTATTTTTTGTACCTCTCTTTTTTATAAAATTTTGGTTTTTATTGTGATTCTATGAAAAAAATAATAATAAAATGCATTATAATCTTTCTTTTTATTATTACGGCAGTAAACAAGGTTTATGCCGATGATAATATAAAAAAAGCCGAAGACCTGTTAATTAAAGCAAAAACTGCGGCAGTTCAAGATGAGGCTTATGATTATATTAATAAAGCGAGAATATTATATCTTGATGAATATGAATCTAATCCCGTAAGCATACCCGCATTATTGGGATTATCAAAGGTAAATCAATTAACCGGTGACAGAGCGGAAGCGAAATTATATGTACTTAAGGCGTATAATATGAACCCATCCGACCCTAAACTTCAAAAGGCAATGGGTGATTTTTTCTACAGTTTTCAGGAGTATTCAACAGCTGTTGAATATTATAAACTTGCACTTGCTTCAGGACTTTTAAAGGATTTTGAAACAAACTTGCAGACCGCTAAATGTTTTGAGAAATTGGGTGACATAAAAAATGCCGAACTTTATTATAAAATCAGTCATCATGTTAATTCAAAATCCAAAGAAGTAATGAAAAAAATTAATGAATATGAATCGGCAAAACACCCTGATGATACTGAAAAATCAGAAAATTTAAAATATAAATATTTGTTTAAAGAAAAAAAATTATCATCCGAAGAAAAGGATGAAACCGATACGAATGAAATTATAGAAAGCATTAACGGTATGTTTTAATGGTTGAAAATATATACGGAAATATTCATTCGACAGAAACATTCGGAACCGTGGACGGGCCGGGAATCAGGTTTGTTATTTTTATGCAGGGTTGTCCTATGAGGTGTTTATACTGTCATAACCCTGATACGTGGGATATTTCGGATAATAAAAAAATGTCTGTTGATGATATCCTGCAGAAATACGAAGGAGTAAAGGAATTTCATAAGAATGGCGGTATCACAGTGACAGGCGGCGAGCCGCTTTTACAAGCAGAGTTTGTATCGGAATTGTTCAAAAAAGCAAAAATGCTTAATATTCATACGGCACTTGACACTTCGGGAATTTTGTTTGACAGTAATAATCCTAGTAAGTTTGATGAACTTTTAAAATTTACGGATTTGGTTCTTCTTGATATTAAGCACATAAACAGTGAAGAACATAAAAAATTAACGGGATTTTCAAACCAAAATACGCTTGGATTTGCACTTTATCTTTCCGAAAAAAATATTCCCGTTTGGATAAGGCACGTTGTTGTAAAAGGCATAACGGATAATGAAGAGTATTTAAAAGAGCTTGGTATTTTTTTAAAACGGCTAAAAAATATAAAAGCACTGGATGTGCTTCCATACCATAATATGGCAATTACAAAATATGAAAAGCTCGGCTTAAATTATAAATTAAAAGATACTTCGCCAACTACAAAAGAAGAAGCCATAAAAGCAAGAGATATAATTATTAAGGCATACAAAGCCTGACTGTTTATTATACATTTAACCGATACAAAAAATCATCATTAATGTTAAATAAAAAATATGATGAATATGAATTGGTACAATACACTAAATAAACCTTTTTTGACACCGCCTTCAAGCGTATTTGCGCCTGCTTGGATAATTTTATATATATTAATTGCAATTTCTCTTATATTATTTCTAAAAGGCGGATATAATAAAGAAAAGAAGCTCCCTTTGATATTTTTTAGCATACAAATGATTTTAAATTTTATTTGGAGCCCCGTATTTTTCGGAATGCAAAAGATTTTACCTGCATTAATAATAATATTTTTTATGTGGATTTTTATATGCCTGACGATAATATTCTTTTTCAGACACTCCAAAATGGCAGCATTTCTGCTATTGCCATACTTAATATGGGTAAGTTTTGCTTTTTATCTCAATTTCGGATTTTATGTTTTAAATTAGAACAGTTACATTTTGGAATGAAAAGTTCTTGAAATAACATCATCCTGCTGTTCTTTTGTTAATTTATTAAAATTAACTGCATAACCTGAAACTCTGACAGTAAGATTAGGATAATTTTCGGGATGTTTTTGTGCATCAACAAGAGTTTCACGGTTAAAGACATTAACGTTCAAATGATGACCGCCCTTTTCCATATAGGCATCAATAACATTAATAAGATTTTCTTCCTGATTTGTTTTCATTTTATACCTCTTTTTAAATTATATTGTCCGAGTAAATTTTTGCGATAAGCCGAAGGTGTGAGTATAAATTTGCGAGTGGCGTCTTGAAAAGGTGAGCAACTTTACGGTTGCGAGGAGCAAGCGTAATGTTGCAACACTAGATTATATTGTTTTCACAGCATCCGCAGTCAATATTTATATCAAAATCCCCGACAAAGATTTCGTCTTTACCAAGTGCATCGGGAATAATGGAGAAGGTATTGGAAATACCGTCTTGAGCATCCGAGAATGGCAGCTTAGCAACGGAAGATAAAGAAGCAATAGCACCATTTTCGTCACGACCGTGCATAGGATTAGCTCCCGGTGCTAAAGGTACGCCTTTTTTCCTTCCGTCAGGAGTATTTCCCGTCTTTTTACCGTATACAACATTTGATGTTATTGTTAATATTGACATTGTTGGTATTGAATTTCTGTATGTATAATGTTTTCTGATTTTATTCATAAATGAATGAACGGTATCAACGGCTATTTTATCGACTCTGTCATCGTTATTTCCGTATTTAGGGAAATCACCTTCAACCGCATAGTCGACTACAAGACCGTTTTCATCTCTTATTGTTTTAACTTTTGCATATTTTATGGCAGAAAGTGAATCCGCAACAACGGAAAGTCCTGCAATACCCGTTGCAAAATAACGTTTAACATCTCTATCCAATAATGCCATTTGAGCTTTTTCATAACAGTATTTATCATGCATATAATGGATTATGTTCAAAGTATTAACGTAAAGTCCTGCAAGCCATTCCATCATATCATCGTATTTTTGCATAACCTCATCATAATCAAGGTATTCTGAAGTTATCGGCATATATTTAGGCCCTATTTGTTCTTTCAGAATTTCGTCGACACCGCCGTTTATAGCGTACAAGAGGCATTTCGCAAGGTTTGCTCTTGCTCCGAAGAATTGCATCTCTTTTCCTACGGTCATCGAAGATACACAGCAGGCTATTGCATAGTCATCACCGTGAACTACGCGCATTATATCATCATTCTCATATTGAACGGAGGAGGTTTTAATTGAAATTCTCGCACAATATTCTTTAAAATTTTGAGGCAGTTTAGACGCCCATAAAACGGTGAGATTAGGTTCGGGTGCGCTTCCTAAGTTTTCCAAAGTATGAAGATATCTGAAAGAATTTTTTGTTACAAGAGTTCTTCCGTCTATTCCCATACCGCCTATTGATTCCGTAACCCATGTTGGGTCGCCCGAAAACAGAGAATTATACTCGGGAGTTCTTGCAAATTTCACCAATCTTAACTTCATTATGAACTGGTCAATAAGCTCTTGAGCTTCTTCTTCCGTTAATTTTCCGTTTCTTAAATCTCTTTCGATGTAAATATCCAGGAATGTAGAAGTTCTGCCTAAGCTCATAGCAGCGCCGTTTTGTTCTTTTATTGCCGCAAGATATCCGAAATAAAGCCATTGAACGGCTTCTTTTGCATTTGTAGCGGGTTTTGAAATATCAAAACCGTATATATTACCAAGCTCTTTCATTTCTTCAAGCGCTCTTATTTGCTCTGATATTTCTTCTCTTAATTGTATTTTTTCGGGTTTCATTTCTCCGTCAAGAGATAAAAGTTGTTCTTGTTTATCTTCTATAAGTCTGTCAATTCCGTATAAAGCAACACGTCTGTAATCGCCTATTATTCTGCCTCTGCCGTATGCATCGGGCAGTCCGGTTAAAATAGCGGCGTGTCTTGCTTTTTTCATTTCGGGAGTATATGCGTCAAAAACTCCCTGATTATGAGTTTTTCTGTATTTTGTAAAAATTTTTGTTATTTCGGGATTTATTTCATATCCGTATGATTTGCAGGAAGTCTGAGCCATTCTTATACCGCCAAATGGCTGCATAGCACGTTTTAAAGGCTTATCGGTCTGTAATCCTACTATTTTTTCAAGTTCTTTATTAATATATCCCGATTTATGTGAAGTAATATCCGAAACAATTTCGGTATCCATATCAAGAACACCGCCGTTTTGGCGTTCTTTTTCAAATAACTCCTTGCATTCGTTCCACAAATCAAAGGTTGCTCTTGTGGGGTCTGCCAAAAATTCCGAGTCACCATAATACGGCGTGTAATTTTTTTGTATAAAATCTCTTACATTAATTTCACTCTGCCATTTCCCCTCTATAAAAGAATTATAAGCAACTTCACACTCCGGCATACAGCCTTGCATAATTTATCTCCCCAATCTAGAACTATTATATTTATTAGAAAAGTATATCATAAATTTGGTTATAAATATTTGTACATGCCAATTTCATTACATACTTTTACAAAAAATACTGTTACTTTTTGTAAATGGATTTACACCATACAAGTTAATTATGTTACTATAAAGACAAGATAATTATATAGGATTTGGTTAGTGAAAGAAATAATAACCGCACAAGAGGCAGCAAAATTAATTAAAAACGGATCTACCA
This sequence comes from Candidatus Gastranaerophilales bacterium, assembly GCA_947624665.1. Taxonomy (GTDB): domain Bacteria; phylum Cyanobacteriota; class Vampirovibrionia; order Gastranaerophilales; family Gastranaerophilaceae; genus Avigastranaerophilus. Next base: position 1,830 of record CANQLK010000037.1, on the reverse strand, counting down.
TTATGGTTGGAGGTTTCTTGAGCTGCGGAGCTCCCGATAAAATTATTGATGCCATGGTTAAAGAAAATCTAAGCGGTCTTACAATGATATGTAATGATACTTCATTCCCCGATAAAGATAAAAGTAAACTTATACAAAATGGTGCGGTAAAAAAGGTTATAACAACTCATATAGGAACAAATCCGATTACGGGTGAAAAATATCAAAAAGGTGAAATAGAAATTGAGTTCTACCCCATGGGTACTTTGGTTGAGAAAATTCACGCTAAAGGCTCGGGACTCGGCGGTGTACTAACGCCTACGGGAATAGGTACCATTCTTGAAAACGGCAAAAAAATAGTGGAAATCAAAGGGAAAAAATATATTTTTGAAGAACCCTTGGGTGCGGATTTCGCCATAGTATACGGAACGGAAGTTGATAAATACGGGAATGTTAAATTTGAAGGGGCTACAAGAAATTTTAATACTTCAATGGCAACGGCTGCAGATATGGTCATTATACAAGCCGAAAGATTTGTTGATGAAATTGCTCCCGATGAAGTTGTTATTCCGGGAATTTTTATTGATTACATTGTTAAAGGCGAGGATAATTAAATGCCTATGACTCTTGAAACATTGACTAAAGACAAAATAAAAGAAATAATAGGTCGCAGAGTTGCAAAAGAATTTCATAATAACGACAACGTTACACTGGGAATAGGTCTGCCTACCGAAACTGCAAATTATATTTCGAAGGATATAAATGTTATATTTCAATCGGAGAACGGAATATTCGGAATAGGAAGAAAGCAGAAGGGCCCTGTATATAATACAAAAATACTGAATGCAGGCGGAGAATACGTCGAAATTAATAAGGGCGCAAGTTTTTATGATTCTCAAATGGCTTTTACGATTATGAGAGGCGGTCATATCGATACTACCGTACTTGGTGCTTTACAGGTAGATGCACAAGGAAGTATAGCGAGCTGGCAGATTCCGGGGAAATTTGTTCCGGGGATAGGCGGTTCCATGGATTTAATAGTCGGCTCTAAACGTGTTATTGTTGCTATGACTCATACTTCTAAAAACGAATCTAAAATCGTTTCAAAATGCACTCTCCCTTTAACTGCCTACAAAGAAGTTGATATGATAGTTACCGAAAGATGTGTTTTTAATATAACCCAAAACGGACTGGAACTTATGGAAATCAATCCGATATTTTCTCTTGATGATATAAAATCATCTACCGGAGCTGATTTTATAATAAGTAAAAATTTAAAATATATGGAGATATAGTATCGGAGGCAAAATGCTCGAAACAACAGACAAAAAAACAATGAATATTAAATTTGAAAATTTCATAGACACAATGGAAGGGGAAGATTTATTTGATAAAACCGAAAGGCTTGATGAGGTGCTTCAAAGCGACATTTTAACAGGTAATGAAGCACTTGGCATGGTCACAATGAATAAAGTACAACCCGATTCAAAAATAAAAGAAAAAGACGGAACCGTACATGATGTTATAATGCTCGGGTCAAACTCGTATTTAAATCTTTCAACCCATCCTAAAGTTATGCAGGGCGCAAGAGAAGCTCTTGAAAAGTTCGGTTACGGAATGGGGGCCGTTTCTAACTATGCGGGGATTACGGAAATTCATAAAGAGCTTGAAGCAAGAATTGCAAAATTTTATGGAACAGAAGATTGTATTGTTTTTCCAAGCGGATATGGTGCGAATGTCGGTATAGTTTCGGCATTATGCGGTAAAAATGATGTGATAATCAATGATGCGGCAAACCACGCTTCAATCTTTGACGGCTGTATGCTCTCAGGTGCCGAAATTAAAGTCTAT